>CATYJU010000013.1 GCA_958407995.1 uncultured Collinsella sp. | reverse complement strand
GCACCGACCGCGGCCTGCGCGTCAAGACCCGCCGCGGGCGCGGCAAGGACGCCGTTAACGAGGGCATCACCTTTGAGCACATTCGCATGGACGAGGTGCTCACGCCTTTCGTGGTCAATTCGTTCTACTTCTGCGATAAGGACGGCAAGACCGACTATGTCCAGAGCCGCGACGCGGTGCCCGTCGACGACCGTACGCCCGGCTTTGGCGCCACGACGTTCCGCGACATCGAGGCCACCAACTGCCACGCGGCCGCGGCCTATATCACGGGACTGCCCGAGAGCAAGGTGACGCGCCTGACGTTCCAGGATGTCCATGTGACCTTTGCCGCCGATGCCGAGCCCTTTGTGCCAGCCATGGCCTGTGGCGTGGAGCCGATGGTGCGCCAGGGCATCATCGCGCAAAACGTCAAGGTACTCGACCTGCAAAATGTGGTTATTGAGGGCCAGGACGGCGAGGAGCTGCAGCTCCAGAACGTTGACAAGGTTGTCCGTTCCTAACTCGGGTTGATGGCCAGGGCTGCATTGTCGGATAGATCGGCAATGCAGCCTTTATGCGATACGGCCGTGTGCGCTGCGCTGCGCATCATGGTGAAAGGGAATGCATGCTCAATAAAACGATTCCTGTCGGGGTCGATGGCTCGTCTGCCACGATTACGTCTTATGTGTTTGCCCCGACCGAAGATGCTTATGCTTTAAAACCGCTGCCTGCAGTTGTGGTCGTGCCAGGAGGCGGCTACGACCATGTTTCGCCGCGAGAGGGCGAGCCGGTGGCACTCCGTTTGTTGGCGATGGGCTACCAGGCATTTGTGCTGAACTATTCGGTTGCTCCGGCTGTCTATCCGCTGGCGTTGCAGGAGCTTGCGCGAGCGGTCGATACCGTCCGAGGCCATGCGGCGGAGTTCTGTGTCGACCCCGACCGGATTACGGTCATGGGTTTTTCGGCCGGCGGGCATTTGGTTGGCCTGCTTGGGGCGCTTTGGAACCAGCCCTGGCTCGCAGAGTCGATCGCGGCATCGCCTGAGTCGATTCGGCCTGATGCACTTTGCCTGGGTTATCCGGTCGTGAGTTCGGGGTCCTATGCCCATCGCGGTTCGTTTGTACACCTAACGGGGGGCGACGGCGCCTTGGCTCAAAAGTTGTCGGTCGAGAACATGGTGAGCGAGGGCTTTCCCCGAACGTTTTTATGGCATACCGCCGAGGACAAATCGGTGCCGGTCCAAAACAGTCTTTTGCTTGCGCAGGCGCTTGCCGACCACGGGATTGGCTTTAGTTTGCATGTCTTTCCCCATGGAAAGCATGGGGCAGCGCTTGCCACGGCCCAAACGGCTTTTAAGGGCTGTGCCGAGCATATTCAGCCGCAGGCTCAGGGCTGGCCTGAGCAGTTCGCTGCCTGGGAGCGTGATGGTCGATGAGTGAAAACATCTATACGCTGCGCGTTTCGAGGGTCGCAGCAGGAGCGTATCCAACGATTTCTGATGCCTTGGCGGCAGCCGATCAGCTCCGTCCGGATGCCGAGCAGCCGGTGAGGATCCATATCGATCCGGGTGAGTATCGCGAGCGGGTCGAGATTCATCGCCCGCATGTGACGTTGGTGGGCGAGACGGCTGACAGCGTGCGAATCGTGGGAGGCCTGGGGGCCAAGATGCCCTCGAGTGATGGCTCAGGTGTCGACGGCACGCTCGGCACGTTTAGGACCTATACCGTCTTGGTCGATGCCGACGACGTGCGCCTCGAGAACCTAACGATTGAAAACGACGCCGGTGACGGTCGCGAGGTGGGGCAGGCGATTGCCCTGTACGCCGACGGCGATCGTCTGGTGGTCGACGCCTGTCGCATTACGGGCCATCAGGACACGCTGTTTTTGGGCCCGCTGCCGCCGCGCGAAGTCAAACCGGGCGGGTTTATTGGCCCCAAACAGTTTGCGCCGCGCCGGGTGGGTCGCCAGTATTTCCGACGTTGCCGGATCGAGGGCGACGTCGACTTTATCTTTGGCGGAGCGCGTGCCTATTTTGAGGGGTGCGAGATCCGGTCGCTCAACCGCAATATGGACGTGAACGGCTACGTGACGGCGGCATCGACGCCCGAGGGTGAGCCGTACGGCTTTGTGTTCCATGGCTGCTCGTTTACGGCCGCGCAGGACGTGGCGCCTGATTCGGTTTACCTGGGACGTCCTTGGCGCGAGTGGGCGCAGACCGTGCTGATCGATTGCTGGCTGGGACAGCACATCAAGCGCGAAGGCTGGTGGGATTGGAATAAGCCGGCGGCGCACGAGAGGGCGCACTACGCTGGCGCAATCCTGCATGGCCCGGCGGGCGATGCTGCCGGCTGGGTACCATGGGCCCGCGAGCTCGATGCTGCAGCCACTGCCCGATATGCTCGCGAGCAAGTGCTTGCCGGTGCGGACGGTTGGGACCCCGAGGGCGGCTCGGGTGGCGCCGTGGAGACTGCCAGTCTTTCCGAAAGCGGTCGCACGGTGCATATCGACACCTATTACGAAGACGAACCGGCGTTTCGCGATCGCCTGAAGCGTGAGGGCCGTTCCGCCGCGTTTAAGGGCGCGACGCCCGGTGACTTTGAGGCATGGCAGGTCGCGACCAGGAATCGCCTATGTGATCTGTTGGGCCTATCACTTATGGATCGTGTGCCGATCGAAGTGCGCGAGCTCGATCGGGTGCAGATTGCCGGCGGTATCGTGCGCACCCATGCGATGCTGCAGGTGGAGCGCGACGTTTGGATGCCGTTCTATCTGCTGGAGCCGCAGGCGCCCAAGCTCGATGCGCACGGCCGCAAGCGCTGCTATATCTGCCCGCATGGTCACCAGGGCGCCGGCGCTGCAAGTGTTGCGGGCGTGACGGGTGTGCCGGCGGTCGACGACGCCGTGCGTAAGTTCAACTACGACTACGGTCTGCGCTTGGCGCGTATGGGCTATGTGACCGTCTGCCCCGACGCCCGCGGCTGGGGATACCGTCGCGATTGGAAGGGCCAGGGCGACGACGAGAATAGCTATCTGCGCGGGACCTGCCTAAACCAGGCGCGCATGGCCGAGCCGCTGGGCCTTACGGTTGCAGGCCTCAACGCCTGGGACAACATGCGTCTGATCGACTACCTTGAGGCGCGTGGCGACATTGCCATGGACGACCTGGGCTGCTTTGGCTTTTCGGGCGGCGGATACATGACGCTGTATCTGGCGGCGCTCGACCCGCGCGTGCGCAAGGCGTTTGTCTCGGGCTATCTGTACGGCGTCGACGATTCACTGCTGCACCTCAACGGCAACTGCAGTTGCAACTATGTGCCGGGGTTGTGGCGTCTGCTCGATATGGGTGACATCGCCTCGCTTATCGCGCCGCGCCCGCTGCTGGTGCAGAGCTGCGAGGGCGACCATCTCAACGGTGCTCGTGGACTTGCGAACGTGGACGAGCAGCTCGACATCGTTCGGGGCGCCTATGAACTTGTGGAGCATGCCGAGGACCTGTCGCACGAGGTCTGTCCGGGTGGACACCATCTGGGCGTCGCGCATCTTGCCGAGGACATCGAATGGCTCGACGAGCGTGCTGCCGGGGTCTGCTCGTAGGCCATGGGCGTAGTTGCGAGCAAACGGTAATGACTGACAAGACCAAAGACCGCCTTGCGGGCGGGAAGGAGCATGAACATGAAACCGACGAAGACCTTGAGCGAATCGACCATCTGCTGCTTTGGCGATTCGACTACGTGGGGCGATAACGGATGCGGCGGTGGAGGCAACGACATCTCCTGGACCACGCATCTGGGCGCGCTGCTGGGCGGTGCGACCGTCGAGAATTTTGGCATCAAGGGTTCGCGTATCGCCATCAAGGCCGACCGTACCGATTCGTTTGTCGAGCGTCTGGACGGTATCGATGACGCGGCCGATGTCTATGTCGTCTTTGGCGGCGTCAACGACTTTAGCCGCAACGTGCCGCTCGGCGAGCTGGGCAGCACCGATGTGCATGAGTTCTATGGTGCCGTCGATTATCTGATCCGCACCATCACGGCGCGCTCGCCCCAGGCAAAGCTCGTGTTTATGACGCCGTGCAAGACGAGTGGCAAGCACGAGAAGGATATCCCCGCGAGCAATGAGCTCAACCATCTGGGCCTGACGCAGATCGCGTACGTGCAGGCGATGCTCGAGGTTTGTGACCGCTACTCGGTGCCAGTAATCGACCTGTACGCGCAGAGCGGCATCAGCCCGTTTTTGCCAGAGCATCGCGAGCTCTATATGCCCGACGGCCTGCACTACAGCCCGGCTGGCTATGAGCGCCTGGCGCATCGCATTGCCGCGGGCTTAGCTGCCGTTTGCCGCTAAAAGTCTGCCGTTCGCGGGGAATGTAGGGTTAACGTTCACCCTACATTCCCCGTTCGCGTTACACTAAGGTTAACGTTCACCCATCATTAACGTCAGAGGGGACAGCAATGGGTTGCAATCAGATTCTGGACCGCTACATCGAGCAGTTGATCGAGACTTCCACGCCGCAGGCGCCGGCCTGGAACATCGAAAAGCTCCGTGCCGGCAAGGAGAACACCTGGAACTACATCGATGGCTGCATGATCAAGGCACTCATCGAGCTGTACGAGATCACGGGTGAGCAGCGCTACCTGACCTTCGCCGACGACTATATCGACTTCTTTGTCCAGGACGACGGCACCATCAAGCATTACAAGCCCGAGGAGTATAACCTCGACAACGTCAACGCCGGCAAGACCCTCTATAAGCTCTACGACCTGGTTGGCAAGCCCAAGTACCGTGCCGCCATGGATACCATCTACCGTCAGCTCGAGACCCAGCCGCGCACCAAAGAGGGCGTCTTTTGGCACAAGGCCGTCTACCCCAACCAGATTTGGCTCGACGGCATGTACATGGCGCAGCCGTTCTACATGCAGTATGAGCTGAGCTTCCACAACCGCCGCGCCTGCTCGGACAGCTTCCATATGTTCCAGGTTGTGCACGATCTGATGCGCAACCCGCTCAACGGTCTGTACTATCACGCCTACGACGCGAGTCGCAAGCAGTTCTGGTGCGATCCGGTCACCGGCCTTTCGGCCAACTTCTGGCTGCGTGCCGAGGGCTGGTTTGCCATGGCACTTATCGATACCTGGGAGCTCATGCCGCCTTCGATGTCGGCCGAGAAGGACGAGATCCGCAAGATGTTCCACGACCTGATCGACGCCATGCTGCCGTATCAGGACGAGAAGACCGGCATGTGGCACCAGGTCATCAACCTGCCCAACATCGCCCCCAACTACCTGGAGGAGAGCGGTAGTGCCATCTTTGCAAACGCCATCATGAAGGGCGTGCGCCTGGGTGTGCTGGGCGAGCGCTACTACCAGCATGGCCGCCGCGCCTTCGACGGCATCTGCGAGACCTGCCTGTCCGAGCATGATGGACAGTTGGCGCTCGACAACATCTGCCTGGTCGCGGGCCTGGGCAACACCACGCACCGCGAGGGCACCTTTGGCTACTACATGAGCGAACCCATCGTCAAAAACGACGCGAAGGGCGTGGCGCCGCTGGTGCTGGCCTATATCGAGACCATGCACCACGACAAGCTGGCCGGCAAGCGCGATCCGCTGGCCCCCTCGGGCGTATGCTCCATCGAGGACCCGTTTGGCGGATACACCCCGGGTATCAATGCTTGCAAGGGGCGTGAATAGCGTGGGAGCCATCACTCCGGGCGTGCGTCTGCACGACCTTCCGCAGGGGACGGTCGAGGAGCGTATTCGCATGGCGGGCGAGCTGGGCTTTTCGTGCATCCAGCTGCCGAGTAAGGTGCTCTATAAGTCGATGGGCATCAACCGTTTGGGCCTTACGCGCGAGCTTGCCGACCACCTGTGCGAGGTACTTGACGAGGCAGGCGTCTCGGTCGCTGTGTTCGGCTGCTATAAAAACCTGGCGACGCCCGATCGCCAACAGCTGATGGACAACTATGCCGAGTACGAGGCATGCCTGAACTTTGCCAAGATGCTCGGCGGCTGCCCGGTGGGCACCGAGACCGGTCGTCCTAACGTGCAGAACGCTGTGGCGGACGACCGGATGACCGACGAGGCACTCGATGCGTTTGTGGAGGGTCTCAAATATGTCTGTGGTCGTGCCGAGGCCATGGGCGGGCAGATTTTGATTGAGCCCGGCTGGAACGAGACAGTCAACATGCCCCAACGTTGTCGCGAGGTGCTCGAGCGCGTGCCGAGCTCGGCGCTCGGCGTGATTTACGACCCGGTGTCGCTGCTGCATCCGAGCGTTGTCGGCGAGGCACAGGAGATTACATCGGACATGCTCTATCTGTGCGGCAGCAAGGTTCGCGTGCTGCATGCCAAGGACTACGAGGTCGTGGATAACGAGGATGAGGCTGGCTGGTGCGATGGTACGGGCTCGCGTCTGGTGTGCCATGGCGTGGGCGAGACGGGTCGTTACGACTTTGAGCCCGTCGTTGCCTGGGCTGCCGCTGCCTGCCCGGGTATTCCGTGCGTGGTCGAGAACAGCGTGCCGGCGACAGCAGCTGGTTGTCTGACGACGCTCGAGCGTATGTCTGCCCGTTGCGAAGGCGCGCATCGGGAGATGTAGCGTGGCAGACGGCCGCTGCGGGCGGCCGGCTTGCCGGTGCTGGGCAGCATCTGGAACTGCCCGCTGTTGTGTTGATGCGAATCAGAGGGGAATCGCGTGGCTATCCACATTGTCGAGGAAGCAAATCGTTGTCTGGGTTGTAAAAAGGCGTTCTGCCAGATCAAGGGCTGCCCGGTGCAGACGCCTATTCCGCAGGTCATCGATCTGTTTAAGCAGCGTCGTCTGGAGGAAGCGGGCGAGCTGCTGTTCCAGAACAACCCCATGAGCGCGGTCTGCTCCATGGTGTGCAACCATTCCGGCCAGTGTGAGGGTTCATGCATCCAGGGCCGCAAGGGTGCGCCGGTGCACTTCTCGAGCATCGAGAACTATATCTCGACTGCGTATTTGGATCGTAGGGAGTGGAAGCCTGCGCCGTCGTGCGGCAAGCAGGTTGCCGTGGTCGGTTCCGGTCCTGCCGGCATTACCGTGGCCATTAAGATGGCCCAGCTGGGCTGTGCCGTCACGGTGTTTGAACAGCGCCCCGAGATCGGCGGCGTGCTGGAGTACGGCATCCCCGAGTTTCGCCTGCCCCGTGCTCTCGTGCAAAAGTACCGTCACGTGATGTGCTCGCTTGGCGTGCGCGTCCGTCCCTCGACCACCATCGGTGGCGCGCTGCATATCGACGACCTGTTGCGCGACGGCTACGATGCGGTCTTTGTCGGTACCGGTACCTGGCGCGCCCGCGAGCTGGGTATTCCCGGCGAGTCGCGTGGTAACGTACTGTTTGGTATCGATTACCTGGTCGATCCCACGAGCGTGGCGATCGGTCAGAACGTGGCGGTTATCGGCGCCGGCAACGTGGCCATGGATGTTGCCCGCACGGCTCTGCGCTCGGGCGCTCGCAAGGTTACCGTGTATGCCCGATCGCGCCATATCTCGGCAATTGACGATGAGGTCGAGCTGACCGAGCTCGACGGTGCCGAGATCGTGTGCGGTAAGGCCATCTGTGCCATCGACGATAACGGCCCCGTGTTCGAGACGGCCATCTTTGACGAGGACAACAACGTGGTTGGCTACGAGGAAGAGCTCGACCACGCCGCGGCCGATACCATCGTCATCGCGGCCTCGCAGGTGCCCAAGGACAAGCTCGTGCTTACAACGGGCGGTTTGGAGACCGACCATCGCGGCCTGCTTTCGGTCGATGAGCACGGCATGACCACCGTGCCCGGCGTCTTTGCCGCCGGCGACGTGGTCAATGGCCCGCTCACCGTGGTCCATGCCGTAGCCGGCGCCAAGCTCGCCGTCGAAGGCATGGTTGCCTACCTGGGCCTCTAACTCCATCCCATCCATCAGTTGCGGTGAAATACGGACTATTTTGGCTGTCAAAGGCCTTATCTACTCCGTATTCCACCGCAACTTTTTGTGGGGTGGGCTAGAGACGCTGCATGCGGTACCCGACACCCATGTGCGTCTGAATCATCTTGGGGTGAGAGGGGTCTGCCTCGATCTTCTTGCGCAGGGTGCGCATGAACACGCGCAGGCTCGCCAGATCGCTGTCCCAGCTCGTGCCCCATATCTCGCGGGTGATGAAGGTGTGGGTGAGCACCTTGTCGACGTTTTTCGCCAGAAGGACGAGCAATTTGTACTCGGTTGGGGTGAGCGAGAGCTCGCGTCCGTCTTTCGTTGCGTATCCCGCGGCGTAGTCGATATGCAGCGGACCGTTGTCGAACGTGCTCGCTTCTGTCGACTCGCTCGACGCCATCGAGGAGCGCCTCAAATTCGCACGGACGCGCGCGAGCAACTCATCCACAGAAAAGGGCTTGGTGAGGTAGTCGTCTGCCCCTGCGTCAAGTGCTGCAATCTTGTCGGAATCTTCGGTGCGCGCCGAAATGACGATAATGGGGACTGCCGACCAGCTTCGGATTTTCGTGATGACCTCGATACCGTCAATGTCGGGAAGGCCGAGGTCGAGCATGATGAGGCTGGGGCCGTGCGACACCGCATCCATGATGGCGGCCTGGCCGTTGCAAACCTTGCTCACGATATAGCCGTGGAGGTCAAGCGCGGTCGAAACGAGGTTTTGAACGGCCGGGTCATCTTCGACCAGGAGGATGCGTGGCTTAGCGGCATTATTCATGAATCTCGATCTCCTCGGCGGGCAGGGTAAAACGGAAGACGGCCCCATGGGGGTGGTTGTCGCGAACTTCGATGACGCCGCCATGCGCCTCCACGATGGAGCGGCAGAGCGACAGCCCAAGGCCGATGCTTCGACGCGAATCCACGGGCCGCGTATTGCCTGAGGTAAAGAAGCGCTCAAAGATATGAGGCTTGTCGCAGTCTGCCACACCCGGCCCATCGTCTGCGACGTCCACCACGACGAACGCACCCTCGCGACGCGCGCTGATGGTGACAGTCGAGTCCTCGGGCGTGTACTTGAAGGCGTTCATGATGAGATTCGTAAGCACCTGCATGATGAGATGGACGTCGATGCGTACCAGCAGGATGTCGTCAGTGTGCTCGATGGTGACGGCACGTCCATGCGATGCTTGGGCGACATGGCTGAGGGCGGCCTCGATGACTTCGTCGATGAGCTCGGATGTTAAGTTGAGGCGAATGGTGCCGTCCTCGACGCGTGTGATGGCGAGGAGGTTCTCCACGGTATCGATAAGCCAGAGGGAGTCGTCGTAGATGGCATCGGCAAGATCGCAGCGTTGTTCGAGGCTGAGCTTCTCGTCGCTCTTCCGAAGGATTGCCGCAGATCCGGATATAGCCGTGAGGGGTGTCCTCAAATCGTGGCCGATGGAGCGCAAAAGGTTGGCGCGCAGCTGCTCGTTTTTCGCCAAGACCGCAGCCTCTTCGCGCTCTTGCGCCGCCCGGTCGCTTTCGAGCGCCAAGGCGCATTCACCTACGATAGATAGGACGATCGAATGCTCGAAGGCTTCGATTTCGCGCCCCTCCAGGTCGATGCCGATGACACCGAATACCTTGTCGCCGGTACGAACCGCGAGGTAGAGACAGCGCGCCTCAGGCAGGGTCCGCGTGCTTGCGCCCGCGCGCTTGTTGTTGGTGTAGGTCCAGGTTGCAACGGCGCGCTCGTAGTCGGTGAACAGCGACGCGGATCGGTTTTCGGTGCCAGCGGACTCATAGAGGGTCTTGCCGAGCGCGCCGTGCTCGGCGGTGTAGAAGACCACGTCGAGTTTTAGCAGTTTGACGAGTTGGTTCATGGCGACGCGGGCACACTCCTTCGCGCTATGGGCTTGCTGCAAGAGCTGGTTCGTTTCGAGGAGTACGCGCGTTTTGAATGCGTTCTCGGCGGAGGTACGGGCGTTGTCGGCGATGCGCGCAGTTAACTCGCCGGCGACCATAGCGGTAGCGAACATGATGCCGAACGTGACCAGATAGCTTCGGTCGTAGCTGGCGAGCGAAAACAGAGGCGTGACGAAGCAGAAGTTGTAAAGCACTACAGAGAGCACGCTCGATACGATCGTGCAGATACGCCCCGTCGTGGTGACGGCGGTCAGCAGGGCCGTGAGGATATAGAGGGATATGATGCTGGAATCGGCAAATCCCAGATGGCGGAAAGCCGTGCCGATCGCCGTGGCGACAAGAGAGAGGGCCAGCGTGCGAAGCACGTTTCGGCTGTTGGGCGGCTGCAGGGCGACCGCGCGGCGGCGTCCTTTGGGCCGGGAGGGCGGAGTCGACTGGTCTGGAATGATGTAAATGTCGAGGTTCGGGGCGAATGTTATGAGCTGTTCTACGAGAGATTTGCGGCCGAAGAGGGCCTGACGGACGCTGCTGCGCTCGCCCGTGCGCCCCATGACGATCTTCGAAATACCCGACAGGCGCGCGAACTCGGAGATCTGAAACGCGATGTCGTCGCCATAGACGGTTTCCATATGTGCTCCGAGCTGCTCGGCTAGGGCGATATTGGCTGCAAGCTTGGCGCGCTCATCATCGCTCATGGCTTGCGTGCGCGGGCTCTCTACGAACAGGGCGACGAGCTCGCTGCGAAACGCTTTCGCCATGCGTGCGGCGGCACGGACGATGCGGGGATTGGTCGGCGCCGGGGAGACACAGACTAAGATACGCTCCCTGGTGTAGTAGTCACGGTTTCCCAGCACGCGTGCGGCATCTGTGAGGTGGCCGGTGCGATCGGCGCAGCGGCGCAGCGCGATTTCTCGGAGTGCGGTGAGGTTCTCGACGGTAAAAAAATGCTGTTGCGCTCGGTCGGCTTGTGCGGGACGGTAGACGAGGCCGGCGCGAAGGCGCTCAAGTAGGTCTTCGGGCTCTATGTCGACGAGCTCGACCTGGTCGGCATCATCGAAGATACGGTCGGGGATTCGTTCGCTCACGACAACGCCGGTGATGGATGCAACCATGTCGTTTAGGCTCTCGATGTGCTGAACGTTCACGGTCGTATAGACGTCGATTCCCGCATGTAGAAGTTCCTCGACGTCTTGATAGCGTTTGTCGTGGCGAGACCCCGGCGCATTCGTATGGGCGAGCTCGTCGACAAGGATGAGCTGAGGGACGCGCTCGATAGCCGCATCTAGATCGAACTCGTTGAGCGCAATGCCGTTGTGCTCGATGAGTTTACAGGGCACGTTCTCAAGCCCTTGTGCAAGATGGGCAGTTGCCGGACGTTCGTGCGGCTCGATGTATCCCGCGACGACGTCGACACCTCGCCGCTTGGCGGCGTGGGCGGCTTGAAGCATCGCATAGGTTTTGCCTGCGCCAGCAGCGTAGCCAAAGAAAATCTTGAGGTGTCCCCGGCTGGTTCGAGCGTCATCGGCGACCTCGCCTTTCTCAATTGCCTTGAGGATGAGGTCTGGATTGACGCGAGTGTCCGATACGTCGCGCTGCATAGCGTAGCCTTTCTGAAGCGTTGTCCATGCGTGCATACGCGGCGAGGACGCCACTGTATGCTCGCGAGGTCGAGTATAGGCGCACTGCAGCCGCAATAGTGCTTTCTACCTGCATCTTTACGGCATCTTAAGGTCGTGAGCCCCGGCCCTCACGCCTCTTTAATCCCTAGAAGCGTTTACTGTCCCCAGACGCTTGCGAGAGCAGGCGTCCGAGACATCGGACCGCGCGTGAAAGGGGCGGTAAATGGACATCCTCATTCCCATCATCGGAGTCGTCTGCATTGGACTCCTTATCTATTACATCTACATTCTGATGAGGAGTGATTCGTAAACTATGGACGCTGCGATTCAGTACATCTTGTACTTTGCCGTGCTCGTCGTCCTGGCCGTTCCGCTCGGTCGGTTCATGGCCCATATCATGGATGGTGAGCATACGTTCCTGTCGCCTGTGATTGCTCCTGTGGAGCGTGGCGTCTATCGTCTGCTTCGCATCGACGCGGCAGAGCAGATGGGGTGTAGGCGCTATCTGGCGAGCGTGCTGGCCTTTTCGGGGATCGGCCTCGTGGCTCTTGTGGCACTCCAGGTGTTTCAGTCCTTCTTGCCAGGCAATCCCCAGCACCTGCCGGGTGTGTCATGGGACCTGTCGTTCAATACGGCTGCTTCCTTCATAACCAACACCAACTGGCAGTCCTACTCCGGTGAGACCACCCTGTCCTACCTTGTGCAGTTCATGGGTCTCACCGTGCAGAACTTCGTTTCCGCCGGCACCGGTATCGCGGTCATGTTCGCGCTGATCCGCGGCTTCCGTCAGGTCAAGGAGCAGGGTCTGGGTTCCTTCTGGGTCGACCTCACCCGCACCGTCCTGTATGTGCTCATCCCGCTGAACCTCGTGTTCGGCATCTGCCTGGCTGCCGGTGGCGTCATCTCCAACTTCCAGCCGGCTCAGAAGGCTGAGCTCGTAGAGCCCGTCGCTGTCCAGCCTAATGCAGACGGCGGCTGGAGCGTCATCGACGGCGCCCAGATCGAGGGCGACACGGTCAAGGTCGACGGCAAGGTTGTCGAGGGCGCGCGCGTGGTCACCGAGCAGTTCCTGCCCCAGGGTCCCGCGGCTCCTCAGGTCGCCATCAAGCAGTCCGGCACCAACGGCGGCGGCTTCTTCGGAGTGAACTCCGCTCATCCGTATGAGAACCCCAGTGCCTTCACCAACATCATCGAGATGACCAGCCTGCTGCTGATCCCGGCCGCCTGTTGCTTCACCTTCGGTATCGGCGTCAAGAACACCAAGCAGGGCAAGGCCATCTTTGCCGCCATGTTCATCCTGCTGGTGATCTTCACCGGCATCATCGCCCTCAACGAGCATGCGGGCACCCCGCAGCTGGCAGATGGCGGCGCGGTCAACATCGAGATGACCGATGGCCAGGCTGGCGGCAACATGGAGGGCAAGGAGAGCCGCTTTGGCATCGCCTCCTCTTCCACCTGGTCCGCTTTCACGACGGCTGCTTCCAACGGCTCGGTTAACTCCATGCACGACTCCTACACCCCGCTGGGCGGTTTTGTCCAGATGCTCCAGATGGCTCTGGGCGAGGTCGTCTTCGGCGGCGTGGGCTGCGGCCTGTACGGCATGATCGGCTTCGCCATCCTCACAGTGTTCATCGCCGGCCTTATGGTCGGCCGCACGCCCGAGTTCCTGGGCAAGAAGATCGAGCCGGGCGAGATGCGCTGGGCAGTTGTCCTGTGCCTGGCAACTCCGTTTGCCATTCTGGTGTGCTCGGCCATCGCCTGCATGGTGCCCGGTCTTGCCGACCAGCTCAACAATGGTGGCGCGCACGGCTTCTCCGAGGTGCTGTATGCCTTCACCTCATGCGGCGGCAACAACGGCTCGGCGTTTGCAGGCATGAACTGCAACATTCCCTGGATCAACGTCATGCTCGGCCTCGAGATGCTGTTCGCCCGCTTCATGCCCATCATCGGTACGCTGGCTATCGCCGGCTCGCTGGCCAAGAAGGGTAAGGTCGCCGAGAGCGCCGGTACCCTGTCTACCACCAACGGCATGTTCGTATTCCTGCTCGTGTTCATCGTTCTGCTGATCGGTGCCCTGAGCTTCTTCCCAGTCCTGGCGCTTGGCCCCGTTGCCGAGTTCTTCCAGATGATTGCGTAAAGGAGGGCGCAGATTTATGACTATGCAAAAAGACATGATGGGCCGCGCGGTCCGCGACTCGTTTGCCAAGCTGGATCCTCGCGTCCAGATTCAAAACCCGGTCATGTTCCTGGTGTGGCTTTCCGCCGTCATGACCTCCGTCCTGGCCGTCGCTTCCATCTTCGGTGTGCAGGACGCGGGTGTACCCACTTACTATGTGGTCGCCATCACGATCATCCTGTGGCTCACCGACCTATTCTCGAACTTCGCCGAGGCGCTTGCCGAGGGCCGCGGTAAGGCCCAGGCCGATTCCCTGCGGGCGGCCAAGAAGGATGTCGAGGCCCATCGCATCGAGTCCGTTGAGGACAAGGAGCACTTCACCGTCGTTCCCGGCACCGAGCTCACGCGCGGCGACCTGGTGATCGTAAGCGCCGGCGAGCAGATTCCCGGCGACGGCGACGTCGTCGAGGGCGCTGCCTCCGTTGACGAGTCCGCCATCACCGGCGAGTCCGCCCCCGTGGTCCGCGAGGCCGGCGGCGACCGCTCTGCCGTTACCGGCGGTACCACGGTGCTGTCCGACTGGATCATCGTCAAGATCTCCAGTGAGCCCGGCCAGAGCTTCCTGGACAAGATGATCGCGATGGTCGAGGGTGCCGCGCGTAAGAAGACCCCTAACGAGATCGCTCTGGAGATCTTCCTGGTGGCCCTCTCCATCGTCTTTATCCTGGTCACGCTGGCCCTATATTGTTACTCCTGCTTCTCGGTCGGTCTTAACGACATGGACAACCCCACGGCCGTGACCACGCTCGTGGCGCTGCTCGTGTGCCTGGCTCCCACTACCATCGGCGCCCTTCTGTCCGCCATCGGCATCGCCGGCATGAGCCGTCTGAACGAGGCCAACGTGCTGGCCATGTCCGGCCGCGCCATCGAGGCCGCCGGCGACGTCGACATCCTCATGCTCGACAAGACCGGCACCATCACCCTGGGTAACCGCCAAGCCGCCGAGTTCATCCCGGTCGACGGCATCGATCCCGCGGAGCTGACCGATGCCGCCCAGCTTTCCTCGCTCGCCGACGAGACCCCCGAAGGCCGTTCCATCGTCGTGCTCGCCAAGGAGCAGTTCGGTCTGCGCGGCCGCACGCTCGAGGATAAGGGTATGGAGTTCATCCCCTTCACCGCGGCGACCCGCATGTCCGGTGTGAACTACGAGGGCAATGAGATCCGCAAGGGCGCTGCCGATTCCGTGCGCACCTATGTGGAGGCAGCCGGCGGCGTGTTCTCCCAGGAGTGCGACGAGGCCGTCGAGCGCATCGCCAAGGCCGGCGGGACCCCGCTGGTCGTGACCAAGAACTGCCGCGTGCTGGGCGTTGTGTACCTCAAGGACATCATCAAGTCCGGCGTTAAGGAGAAGTTCGCCGACCTGCGCCGCATGGGCATCAAGACCATCATGGTGACGGGCGACAACCCACTCACCGCCGCGGCAATCGCCGCCGAGGCCGGCGTTGACGACTTCCTGGCCGAGGCCACCCCTGAAGGCAAGCTCGAGAAGATCCGCGAGTTCCAGCGTGAGGGGCACCTGGTCGCCATGACCGGCGACGGCACCAACGACGCGCCCGCTCTAGCCCAGGCCGACGTCGCCGTGGCCATGAACACGGGCACCCAGGCTGCCAAGGAGGCCGGCAACATGGTCGACCTCGACTCCAGCCCTACCAAGCTCATCGAGGTTGTGCGTATCGGCAAGCAGCTGCTCATGACCCGCGGTTCGCTCACGACCTTCTCGGTGGCCAACGACATGGCGAAGTACTTCGCTATCATTCCGGCCCTGTTCTCGCCGATCTACCCGGGCCTTGGCGCGCTCAATATCCTCGGTCTGGCAAGCCCGCTGTCCGCGGTTCTTTCGGCCATCATCTATAACGCGCTCGTTATTGTCGCGCTGATCCCGGCCGCGCTGAAGGGCGTTAAGTACCGCGAGGTCCCGTCCGGACAGCTGCTGACCCACAACCTGCTCGTGTGGGGTCTGGGCGGCATCGTCGCCCCGTTCGTATTCATCAAGCTCATCGACATGCTGCTCGCGTTCTGCGGCATTATGTAAGTGGAGGTTTGTATGTTCAAAGGTGTTGCGTCGCGCGCACTGGGCGTGTTCGCGCTGTTTACCGTTGTCTGCGGCCTGGGCTATACGCTCGTCGTGACCGGCGTCGCGCAGCTTGCGTTTCCGTACCAGGCGAACGGATCGCTCATCAAGGTCGACGACAAGATCGTGGGCTCCGAGCTGATCGGCCAGAACTTCGAGGATGAGGACCACATGTGGGGCCGCATCCAGAACGTGTCAATTGTCGAAGGCGAAGACGGCGAGCTCATGGCGTATGGTGCCCCGTCCAACCTGTCCCCGGCGAGTGAGGAGTATCGGCAGCTGATTGATGCGCGCGTGGAGAGGATTCGCGCTGCCAACCCCGATGCCGATATGGACGCTGTGCCCGTCGACCTGGTGACGTGTTCTGGCTCAGGGCTCGACCCCGAGATCTCCCCCGATGCCGCCGAGTACCAGGTACCGCGCCTGGCAAAGGCCACGGGCAAGAGCGAAGGCGAGGTTCGCGAAATCATCGCCCAGTGCACCAAGGGCCGTTTCCTCGGCGTCTTCGGCGAGCCCACGGTCAACGTGCTCAAGGTGAACCTTATGCTGGACGGCGCGCTGTAGGTGAGGGAGTGGCGGATGAGGGCATAACTGGCTATCTGAGCCCTCAATTCCACCCCGCCCATCAGTTGCGGTGGAATACGGACTGCTTTGTCTGTCAAAAGCCTCATCTACTCCGTATTCCACCGCAACTTTTTTGTGAGGGTCGGGATTAAAGGCGGGGGAGTGCGAGCGAGTGCGAATGCGGCGGATGCTGATACGATAGGTGTGTCAGTAACTGCCGCCGAGCGGCTCAAACGAAAGGAAGCCTGTATGGAGTCATCCGCCTACCCGATGCTCTTTAGCCCGATCAAGGTCGGTACGACCGAGGTCAAGAACCGCGTCTTTATGCCGCCGGTATCCACGAACCTGGCCGATCATGGCTATGTGACCGACGACTTGGTCGATCATTACCGTGCCCGTGCCAAGGGCGGCGTTGGCCTCATCATTACCGAGGTCGTGACGGTCGAGCCCACCTATACCTATCTGCCGGGTGACATGTGCTGCTACGACGACACGTTTATCCCCGGCTGGGAAAAGCTCGCCGCGGCCGTCCACGAGTATGGCTGCAAGATCATGCCGCAGCTCTTCCACCCCGCCTACATGGCCTTTAACATTCCGGGCACGCCTCGCCTGATCGCTCCGTCCTTTGTGGGCCCGTCTTACGCCCGCGAGGCACCGCGCCCCATCACGGTCGACGAGATTCACGAGCTCACGCATCAGTTTGGCGACGCTGCCGTGCGTATGCAGAAGGCTGGCGTCGATGGCGTTGAAGTCCATGCGGCACACGCCCACGGCATGCTCGGCGGCTTTTTGACTCCGCTCTACAACAAGCGTACCGACGAGTATGGTGGCTCGCTCGACGCCCGTATGCGCTTCTTGCTCGAGGTCATCGCCGAGATTCGCGAGCGCTGCGGCAAGGACTTTATCATCGACGTCCGCATTTCGGGCGATGAGTACACCGATGGCGGCCTGACCCTCAACGACATGATCTATGTCTCGCGTCGCCTGGAGAAGGCCGGCGTCGACATGATCCACGTGTCGGGCGGCACCACCATCAAGCGCGGCTCCGCGATTCCCGCCGCTGGTACCCAGCAGGCCTCGCACGCCGCGTGCTCGCGCGAGATCAAAAAGCACGTCAACATTCCCGTCGCCACGGTCGGCCGCATCAACGAGGCATGGATTGCCGAGGAGCTGATCGAGGACGGTGCCGCCGACATCTGCATGATGGGCCGCGCCAACCTGTGCGATGCCGAGTTCTGCAACAAGGCGGCTGCCGGCAACGCCGACGAGATTCGCCCTTGCATCGGCTGCCTGCGCTGCCTGAACGGCATCATGTTTGGCAAGCGCATCTCCTGCACCATCAATCCCGATGTCGAGCGCGACGAGGCCGGCTACGAGCCAGCCGCCGAGGCCAAGAACGTGCTCGTTGTGGGCGCCGGTCCCGCTGGCATGGAGGCGGCGTTCATTGCCGCCAAGCGCGGACATAACGTGGTGCTCGTGGACAAGCAGGACGAGCCGGGCGGCGAGATGCGCATTGCTGCCGTTCCGCCGGCAAAGCAGGAGCTCACCCGCGTGATCAAGTACCAGTATCGCCGTCTTGCCGAGGCCGGCGTAAAGTGCATCTTTGGTACCGAGCTTTCTGCCGAGGACATTCAGCGCGATTACGCCGGCTACGAGGTTGTCCTGGCCTATGGCGCCGAGCCTATCGCTCCGGCTTTTATGCAGGGCTTTAAGCAGGTCATGACGGCTGACGACCTGCTGGGCGGCAATGCCTTCCCGGGCAAGAAGATCGTCATCGTGGGCGGCGGCACCGTCGGCTGCGAGACGGCTGACTACCTGGCTCCGCTGGTCAACGACCTGTCGCCGGCCAACCGCGACGTCACCGTCATCGAGATGACCAAGACGCTTGCCGCCAACGAGGGCGGCGCCGGCCGCGCGGTGCTCATCACGCGCATGCTCTCTAAGGGCGTCCACGTGCTGACCGAGGCCAAGGTGACCGAGATCACCGAGGACACCATCAGCTACGAGAAGGACGGCGAGGTCCACACCATCACCGGTGCCGATACGCTGGTGCTCGCCATGGGCTACCGTCCTAACACTAAGCTCGCCGACGACCTGGCAGCTGCCGGCGTTATCACCCACGTGCTGGGCGACGCCAACAAGTGCGGCAACATCCGCGACGCCATCGGCGACGGCTACAAAGTGGCCTGCGCCCTCTAGTCAACCCCTTGGTGCATGGGGGTCAGGTTGCTTTGCACCAACTTGGTGCATGCAAACCTGGCCCCTTTGCACCAGTCATCTTGCTTCTGTGTATGATATTGTATTGATAGTGTCATACAGGAGGTTGAGATGAGCGCATCGGTTTTGAGTGTCCGGGTCGACGCTTCGGTCAAGGAATCCTTTGCCCAACTTTGCGAGGAGCTCGGCATGACGTCCTCGGTGGCAGTCAACATGTTCATGCGCCAAATGCTCCGCGAGCGTTCGCTTCCCTTTACTCCCTCGCTTTCATCCGATAAAGACCGGAAGAAAGCTGGTATTTTGACGATTGACGAAATCAAAGATGCCGTTTCCTGTGCTGCGAATGCGCGGAAAGCGATTCGGTCAGTCACGCTGTTCGGCTCGTATGCCAGACGAGAAGCGAATGCCGATAGCGATATCGACCTGCGTATAGAGGTCGACCCCGATGCGGCATTCGGGTTGTTCGCCCTTTCCTCGTTCGCGGAGGAGATCAAAGAAGCCACGGGCAAGCAGGTTGACGTCCTTTCGAGTGAACGCTTGCGAGAAGACATTGCGCAGGCCATCGAGAGGGAGGGTGTGGTGCTGTATGTTCGCCCGTAAATCAGATGCGTTGCGCGCCCAGGAGATTCTCGAGGCGATTGATGAGACGACCGAGAGAATCAAAGCGTTCGGTGTGACGGAAGACGAGTTCCTCCACGCGGATGACATCAAGGCCAGGACGCTCGCCGATTCTCTCCTTATGTGTGCCCTTAGGGTGACGGAGGAGGCGGGTAAGCTGTCCGAGAAGGCGCAGCGACTGCATCCCGAGATTGAGTGGCGCGGTATCATCGGGATGCGTAACTATCTTGCCCATGATTACGGCAACGTCGATCGCGCCGTGGTTTGGGACGCGGTGACATCGGAGTTTCCCGCTCTTGCGGCGGCCTGCCGGCAGATTATCGAGGAATCTTAAACGGGCTGCCCTTGCGGTTTTGGTGCATGCAAACCTGACCCCTTTGCACCAGTCGATAGATAGCAAAAAGCGGCGGCCGTCCCGTGTTGGGGCGGCCGCCGCTTGCGTTTAGCTGCGATGGGTCGCGATTAGAGGCCCAGGAGCTCCTTGACCTTGGCGATGATGGCCTCGTCGGTGGCGTTGGCGAAGAAGTACTCCTGGAAGTGCTCGCCAGCCAGGGCGCCCTTGACCAGGTCCTGGTCGATCTCGCCCAGGACGTCGACGAGCGGGCGCATGGTCACAGCGCGGACGCCGTCGAGAATCTTCTTGTTGCGCTGCTCGGGCTCGACGCGCTCGGCAGGATAGCCGTTGCCCGAACCAAAGCCAAAGAGCTTCTCGAAGGTGTACTCGAGGTTGAGCTCCTGGCCCCAGCCGTTCTTGAGGGCGAAGGGCATGGCGACGGCGTTACCGTCGTTGACCTGGGCGAAGGTGTAGGCATCCAGCGGGTCGGCGACATGGCCGCAGAGCACGCCAGGGAAGGAGTTGCAAGCGAGCATGGCGCCCTCACCGGTGCCGCAGCCGGTCACGACATAGTCGGCAGCGCCGGAGTTGAGGAGCACGGCGGCCAGGATGCCGTTCTGAACGTAGGTGAGCGGCTTGGAGTCGGCGTCGGCATACATACCGTAGTTAAAGACGGTGTGGCCCATGGGCTCGACAACCTTCTTAAGGGCAGCCTCGATCATGGGGTTCTTGGAGTTCTGGGAGTTCTCGTTGATGAGAGCGATCTTCATTGCGAAATACCTTCCTATTTCTAACTTGCGGTGAAATACAGACTGTTTTGCCTGATGGAAGCCAAAATCAATTCTTATTTCACCGCAACTACTAAATGAACCTAAATGTGGGAGCGCGGTGAGCGAGCGGGCTTGAGACGGAGCAGGTTGCCTTGAAAGAGGAGGGAAGCGTACTTGGGTACGCGACCGACGATTGAAAGGCAAGATGCCCGCCTCAAGCCCGCGCAGCGCCTACTGCGGTTGTTTGCCGATATAGGCGAGAATTCCGCCGTCGACGTAGAGGATGTGGCCGTTGACGAAGTTCGAGGCGTCGGAGGCCAGGAATACGGCAGGGCCCTTCAGGTCCTCGGGCGTGCCCCAACGGGCGGCCGGGGTCTTGGCGATGATGAACTGGTCAAACGGGTGACGGCTGCCATCGGGCTGCGTCTCGCGCAGCGGCGCGGTCTGCGGCGTGGCGATATAGCCAGGCCCAATGCCGTTGCACTGGATGTTGGCCTCGCCAAACTCGGAGCAGATGTTCTTGGTGAGCATCTTCAGACCGCCCTTGGCAGCGGCGTAGCCAGCGATGGTCTCGCGGCCGAGCTCGCTCATCATCGAGCAGATGTTGATAATCTTGCCGTGACCCTTGGCGATCATGCCGGGCAGGCAGGCCTTGGAGACGATGAACGGGGCGTTAAGGTCGATGTCGACGACGCGACGGAAGTCCTCGGCGCTCATGTCGAGCATGGGGGTGCGCTGGATAACACCAGCGTTGTTGACCAGGATATCGGGCGTGGTGCCAAAATCGGCCTCGATCTTGGCGACGAGCTCGGCGACGACGGCCTCGTCAGTGACATCGGCCACGTAGCCGTGAGCCTCAAAGCCCAGCTCGCGGTAGTGCTTCTCGGCCTCGGCGACCTTGTCGGCATGACGTGCGTTAAAGGCGATCTTGGCGCCGGCCTCGCCAAGCGCCTCGGCAATGGCCATGCCAATGCCATAGGTGGCGCCGGTTACGAGTGCGACCTTGCCATCCAGGCGGAAGCTGTCCATAAGATCAGACATAGCGATCCTTTCAAAAGAAACGTTCATCTATATAAGTCTTGCTTCTAATACAAGCTCAGTATAGGAGAAGTGAAGGAATTAACGCCCCTATTCTCCTAAAAAAAGGTGAACGTTCACTTTTAAAAGGTGAACGGTTGAAATTAGTTGTTGCGATGCCCCCTACTCACTTTTCGCCTGTGCGCCTTCCGCCATCATGTTGCGGTTGTAGACCAGGTGCAGATACATCGCATCGTGCGCGGCGGTGGGGTTGCGCGCCTCGATGGCGTCGGCCACGCCGCGGTGCGTGCGGATGGTCTCCTCGACGAGCTTTTTGCCCGTTACGTCGATAAAGAGGGGAACGGATGCCTTGAGCACACCCATCAGGCGAGGGACGACGAGGTTCCCGCAGCTCTCGGCAATGGCGTTGTGGAATGCGGTGTCGGCGGCGGAGTAGTCCTCGCCGGCCTCGGCCAGGCGCTGGGACTCATCGCAGAGCTCGCGGATGCACATAATCTGATCTTCGGTCGCGTGCTCGGCGGCCATGCTCGCCATCTGCGGCTCGATCATAAAACGCACCTCGAGCAGATCGCGCGCCAGGCGCTGCTTGTCGCCGATAAAGGTAAAGCCCAACGGATCGTCGGCAACGCCGGGGTTCGAGGCCACGTACGTGCCCGAACCCTGCTTGATGCGCACGATGTTGCGCGACTGCAGCAGCTTCATGGCCTCGCGCACGGTGCTCCTGCCGGCGCCCAGGCGCTCAACGAGTACGGCCTCCTTGGGCAGGCGATCGCCTTGCTCAAGGTGCTCATCAAGAATCAATTGAATGATTTTCTCGGAAATCTGCTCGGGGAGCCCCGATTCGGCGCGGGCCATAGCTATACCTCTCATTACAAAATACATCTGAGCTATTTTAGCGCACCACGGGCACGGTATTGGCCGTTGGGACCGAATCGAACGGCTCAGATATACCGTTTACAGCGAAAATATGACCGTTCGCCAAATACATCAGACGTATTTCGAACAAATTTAAAAATGAAACGTCAGACCTTTCCAAAACACGCTATAGTCATCAGACGAATTCAAAAGGTCTGATGAATTGGAGGAAAGATGTCAGACCCAACGTTTATGGCAGATCCCACCAGGTTGGTCATCGCCGCCATCGTGGGTATCGCGCTGCTGCTTGCGCTCATCATTAAGTTCAAGCTGCACCCCGTGCTGTCGATGATGGTTTCGGCGCTTGCAATCGGCATCGGTGCCGGCATGCCGCTCGACCTGGTGGCCGATACCGTCACCAAGGGCGTGGGCACCACGCTGCAAAACATCGCACTGCTCATTGGTCTGGGCTCGATGTTCGGCCAGATCCTGGAGGAGAGCGGCGGCGCCAAGAAGATCGCCCAGACCTTCATCGACACCTTTGGTCAGGGTCACTCCAGCTGGGCGCTGGGTATCACCGGCCTGGTCATCGGCACCACGGTGTTCTTCGAGGCCGGCGTGGTCGTTCTGATCCCGCTTGCGTTTAGCGTGGCATCGCAGACCAAGAAGTCGACCCTCTACTATGGCATCGCCCTGCTCGCGGGACTGGCAGCCGGCTATGCCTTCGTGCCGCCTTCGGCCGGTTCGGTCCTCGTCGCCGGTACGCTCGGCGTCGACCTGGGCACCATGATCCTCGTCGGCATCCCCACCGCCTTTATCGCCATGGCTGTCGCCGGTGTCGTCTGGGGCCGCAACGTGGGCGGCCGCATCTTCACGGACGTCCCCGAGCACTTCACCTCCGCCGAGGGCGCGAGCGACGACAAGGAGCTTCCCTCCTTTGGCATGGTCCTCGCCATCGTGCTCACCCCGCTGTGCCTGATCCTGCTGGGCACGCTGTCCTCGTATATCCCCATGCCCGCCGAGGTCGCCTCGATCCTCGCCTTCCTGGGCAAGCCGTTTGTCGCGCTCACCATCGCCACGCTCGTGGCCATGTACCTGCTGGGTGCTCGTCGTGGCTACACCGGTGCCGAGCTTAAGGCCCTGCTCGACCGTTCGCTCAAGCCCGTCGGCATGATCTTGCTGGTTATTGCCTGTGGCGGCGTCATCCGCTGGATGCTGCAGGACTGCGGTCTGGGCCAGGTTATCGGCCCCGTGCTCGAGAGCTGCCCGCTGCCCCTCGTGGTCGTCGGCTTTCTCATCGCCGCGCTCGTTCGCGCTTCGGTCGGTAGCTCCATCGTTTCGATGACCATGGCTTCGGGCATTATGGCCGCCATGCCTGCGGTCGCCGGCGCATCGGTGCTCATGCGTGCCGCCATCTGCCTTGCCATCTGCGGTGGCGCCACGGCACTCTCGCACGTCAACGATGCCGGCTTCTGGATGTGCTCCTCGTTCCTCGAGATCGACGAGAAGACCACCCTCAAGTCCTGGACCATCATGGAGACGATCATCGGTCTTTCGGGCCTCGCCTGCGCCCTGGCGATCTCGTTCTTCGCCTAATTGCAGGCCAGCGCTTTGCATCAGTACCTCACACCAATCGATACCAAACCAAGTAAGCCTTAAACCAAAGGAGTACACCATGGACGAGAAGACCAAAGAGCAGATTCAGCAGGAGGCCGCCGAGTTGGTTGCCAAGCTGCAGCCGCGTTCCGGCAAGTTCCGTACCATCAGCCCCGAGATGGACCCGCTGCGTTTGGGTTCTGGCTGGAACATCGAGGACCTGGACAAGCCGCAGGTCATCATCGAGTCGACGTTCGGCGACTCGCATCCGGGTTCCGCCGGCCTGTTCGA
Source organism: uncultured Collinsella sp. (assembly GCA_958407995.1). Taxonomy (GTDB): domain Bacteria; phylum Actinomycetota; class Coriobacteriia; order Coriobacteriales; family Coriobacteriaceae; genus Collinsella. The sequence continues at coordinate 26,242 of CATYJU010000013.1, read as the reverse complement.
GCTGGTCGAGGAGGTGCGCGCCGGCGTTGCCGAGGCTGGTGGCCACGGCGCCCGTTACTTCTGCACCGACATCTGCGACGGCGAGGCCCAGGGCCACGACGGCATCAACTACTCGCTGCCCAGCCGCGACATGATCGCCAACATGATCGAGATTCACGCCAAGGCTACCCCGTTCGACGCCGGCGTCTTTGTCGCCAGCTGCGATAAGGGCCTGCCCGCGAACCTTATGGCCATGGGCCGCATCAACATCCCCTCCATCGTCGTCACCGGCGGCGTCATGGATGCCGGCCCCGACCTGCTGACCCTGGAGCAGCTCGGCGCTATCTCGGCCCGCTATGAGCGCGGCGAGATTTCCCGTGAGGAGCTCGAGTTCGCCAAGCACAACGCCTGCCCCAGCTGCGGCGCCTGCTCCTTTATGGGCACCGCCTCGACTATGCAGGTCACGGCCGAGGCCCTGGGCCTCATGCTCCCCGGCACGGCTCTGCTGCCCGCCACCAGCTCTGACCTGCGCGAGTTCGCCCGCGAGGCCGGCCGTCAGTCCGTGTGGCTCTCCGAGCACAACCTGTGCCCGCGCGACATCGTGACCAAGGAGTCCTTCGAGAACCTCATCATGGTCCACGGCGCCATCTCCGGCTCCACCAACTCGCTGCTGCACATCCCCGCAATCGCCCGTGAGTTTGGCATCGAGATGTCTGCCGACGACTTCGATCGTCTGCACCGTGGTGCCCACTACCTGCTCAACGTTCGTCCCGCAGGCGAGTGGCCGGCGCAGTTCTTCTACTATGCGGGCGGCGTGCCGCGCATCATGGAGGAGATCAAGTCGATGCTCCACCTCGACGTCATGACCGTCACCGGCAAGACCCTCGGCGAGAACCTCGAGGACCTCAAGAACAACGGCTACTACGAAAAGTGCGGCCGCTACCTGGAGAAGTGGAACCTCAAGCGCGAGGACATCATCCGTCCGTTTGACCAGGCCTTTGGCACCGACGGCTCCATCGCCATCCTCCACGGCAACCTTGCCCCCGAGGGCGCCGTCGTCAAGCACACCGTCGTTCCGCGTGAGATGTTCCAGGCTACGCTCAAGGCCCGTCCGTTCGACTGCGAGGAGGACGCTATCCACGCCGTCCTGACGCACGAGGTCAAGCCCGGCGACGCCGTCATCATTCGCTACGAGGGCCCCAAGGGTTCCGGCATGCCCGAGATGTTCTACACCACCGAGGCTATCGCCAGCGATCCCGAGCTTGGCGCTTCCATTGCCCTGGTCACCGACGGCCGCTTCTCCGGCGCCTCCAAGGGCCCGGCCATCGGTCACGTTTCGCCCGAGGCTGCCGTGGGCGGCCCGATTGCCCTGATCGAGGAGGGCGACCTTATCCAGATCAACATCCCAGAGCGCTCGCTGTCTATTGTGGGCATCGCCGGCAAGGAGATGGAGCCGGCCGAGGTCGACGCCGTCCTGGCCGAGCGCCGAGCCGCTTGGAAGCCCAAGGCTAATCGCTATACCTCCGGCACGCTCAAGTTCTTTACCGAGCATGCAGTTTCCGCCATCCAGGGTGGCTACATGGAGTAGCGCCCATGCGCATCAAATATCTCCTCTCATAGATGCGCGGCACAAAGAGCCTCGAGTTCATACGAGCTCGGGGCTCTTTCCGTCTGGATTGCAGACGTATTGACAGACGAAAGCACCTTGCGTCTGGCGCAACACCGTACGAAAGCGCAATTTGCGTCTTATTTCCGGACGCAAATCAAGACGAAAACCGTTTTCGTCTGGATAAAATCTGTACGCAAACGGTTTTCGTCTTATAATGCGGTCATGAAAAGTGCGAAACGAAGGGGTTATGTATATGGTTGTTAGAGAAAGCCCTACAGTCGAATACAAGGAAAGCGTTACGCCGACGTTTCTTAAAACGGTGAGTGCCTATGCAAACTACGGGACGGGCAAGATCGAGTTTGGCGTTAATGACGAGGGCATTGCCGTCGGTCTTGCAGATCCGGTTGCTGAATGTCTGCGCATCGAAAATATGATTAATGACAGCTTGGATCCCGCGCCCCGTTACTCGCTTGAGCCCGATGAGAAACACGGGACCGTAATCCTTACGGTTTATGAGGGCCGGGACAAACCCTATCGAAGCAAGGGAAAGGCCTACAGACGAAACGATTCGGCGACGGTGGAGGTCGACCGGTTTGAGTATGGCAGACTGACGCTCGAAGGCAGCAACGTAACGTTTGACGCGCTCGCGTCGGCTCGCCAGGACTTGAGTTTTCACACGCTTGAGCATAAGTGCGTTGAACACCTCGGCATTTCCGAGCTAACGCCGGATATCATGCGTACGCTTCGCTTGCTCGGCAAGGATGGCTATACCAATGCCGCGGCGATTTTGGCGGATAAGAATGATTTTCCGGGCATCGACTGCGTCCGTTTTGGTGATACCGAGGATGTGATCTTGGATCGCGAGACGGCGACAGGTCTATCCGCAATTGAGCAGGTGGACAGGGCGGTGGCCATGTTTGTACGCTACTACCGTTATGAGCGTATCGAGGGGATGGAACGCGTCCAAACCGATCGAATTCCCCTTGAGGCGTTCCGCGAAGCTGTCGCAAATGCTTTGGTGCATCGGACGTGGGACGTTCGGGCGAACGTTCAAATTGCCCTGTACGACGATCGCGTCGTTGTGACTTCACCCGGACCGCTGCCCGCCGGTTTGACGACGGAACAATACCTGTATGGGCAGATATCCGTGCTCAGAAACCCAATTGTCGCTGAGGTCTTTCTAAAGCTGGATTACATCGAGAAATTTGGCACGGGAATCGCGCGAATCAGGCGTGCGTATCGAGATTCTTTGAGCCAGCCGGTATTTGATGTTCGCGGCGGCATGGTGGCCGTCACATTGCCCGTTATCGATGCCTTTGAAGGGTCTGAGGAAGAGGTCCAGGTTCTCAAGGCTTTGTCAGGCGGACGAATACTGTCGCGGGGCGAGATTGAGCAACAGACAGGATTGAGCCGCACGCGCACGTTGACGGCGCTTGAATCTTTGCTCAACCGAAACTCGATCGTAAGGCGGGGGACAGGACGCGCCACGAAATACGAGCGCGCATAGCTCAAAAGAGCAAAGCTACAAAACAGGCCCCAAGCCTACACCGGCTTGGGGCCTGCTGTCCTCTGGGATATTGGCGCCTCTACAGTTCAGCTTCCAGTTCGGCTTTGTGTTCGTTGAGGTAGTCGCGCATGTAGGGGATGGCAAATGAGACCTTGCCGTACGAGGGCGCCTCAATGATCGACTCTCTCAGCAGACGACTGCGGATGGAACTTACCTGTTGAGGTGTCTTGTTTAAGTCATCGGCAACCATGCTGGTCGAGCTCGTCTGCCCCAAAGACGCCATGCTCAGCAGATAAGCGATGCACGTGGGCGGAATGCGCTGCAGCGCGGGCTCAATCACCATGGCGCAGAAGCGTTCGCGTGCCGTTGCAATGCCACGCTCGGCTTCTTCTTCTCCAATAATCGCTGTGCGCGCGCGTCTTGCCAACTGCCATGCGTAGTATCCAACGAGTTGGATCATGAAAGGATAGCCTTGCGTTGCCTCGGCAAGTCGGCCGGCAATACCTGGCTGCAACTCCATGCCAGACGCTTCAATGGTTTCCTCGAGGGAGTACAACACTTCGGTTACTGCCACAGCCTTCAGATCAAAGGGGAGGGCACGGCGCAAAAACGTAAGTGTCTTTCCGTTGATGATGCTTTCAATCATCGAAGGCAGCCCAGCAAAAACAAAGGCGATATCAAGGTCTTCGCCGATAACCTGCTGAATCGCAATGGAGAGCGTTCGGACCTCATCGAGCTCTGCGTCTTGAACCTCGTCGAGAGTGATGAGCAGGCCATTTCCATTCTTGGATATTGTCTGTCTCATGGCGTCGCGTAGCGATGGGCCGATTCGCTCAATATCTATGCTGCCGATGGATATGCCAGCTACGGTGGGCTCAAATCTGGCGTGTTTGGCCTGGAATTTGGGCTGCAGCTGTTCGAGAATGCGCTGGCAAAGTCCCTCGGTTGCGACCTCTTTTATGACCGTCCAGCCACGGCTTTGCGCCAAACGTGAGCACTCGTCAAGGAGGACCGTCTTGCCCGTTCCACGGACGCCGGCTATGCGCATTAGGCGCCCAGGGGCACCAGGCCCGTTGGTGAGGCCTTCACTGAATTCTTCGAGTACATCTTCGCGGCCGATAATCGTGGGGGGTGTTTTACCTGCTGTGGGCTTAAAAGGGTTTGTTTGCATGTGAGCCACCTTTGCTCAAGATATAGCAAGATATAGCAAAGTATAGCAAGATATAGCAAAGTATAGTGAGATATAGCAAAGTAAGCGCTACTCGCGGGTTTTGCGGTGGTGCTATTTTCCAAATGCCGCGCGGATAAAGCGCTGGGCGAACAGCTTGTTGGCGACGTTGATGACATGGCCCAGGAACAGTGCCGAGATGGCGGTCGTGACGCCAAAGCCGCCCAGGTTGTACATAAAGATCAGCGACAACGCGAGCGAGGCGGCGACATGTGAGCAGTCAAACACGACTTTTACGTCACCAAAGCGGCGTTTAAGCTTTTCGGCAATGACTTGCACCAAGCCGTCGGGCGCGTTGGGGACAACGCCCATGTTGACGACGAGACTTACGCCAAATGCGGTGACAGCGAGGGAGAGCAGCATGGTCGCAATCTGTGTGGGGAGTGCCGTGGGATGCAGTGGGTTGACCGCCATGAAGAGGTCGGTCAAGCCGCCAATCAGCGTTGAGAAGAACAACTCGAGCAGGATGCGCGGCTGGAACTCGCTTCGCAAGATGGCTAATTGCGCCACGATGTAGGCGACGTAGGTTGCGGTGATCCAAAAGCCGAGCGTCTCGCCAGTGAGCATGGATAGGGTTGTGGCAAAGCACGTGAGCGCGGCGACGCCCAGGCCGGATGCCGTCTGGAGACTCATACCGAGTGCCAGTACTGCAACGCCCACCAGATACATCAGCATTCTGATGACGGTATGGCACCAGTCGATGTTCTCGCCATGCATGATGATGAGCGGTCGCATGTTGCTACCCGTCCTTTCGGTTGTGTGAAAAAGCTGACCCGGGCCGGCAAAAGAGGGTTATCGGAGGCACTGCTGCAAAAGCAGAAAAGCCGGCCCCACGGTCAGTCGTCTAGGAAGTGTCTCGCTGTGCCGGAATGGGACTAAAGGTCCAACGAGACGGGAAGAAAGCAAATGGCATTGCGTGGGCGATAAGATGCCAAGATGGTAGGGTGCGTCTTAGCATCCTATTGCCCACGCTCAACGAAATCGGTTTCGTTTGAGCCTAAGTATACGCACGGGATTTTATTCGCGAAGAGAAAAACAATAAAAAGGTGAACGTTCACCTAATCGCAACAACTCGTTGGCTGTAGTTGCGGTGGAATAGTTCCTGTTTTTGCTGCTGAAGGCCTTGAACAGGAACTATTCCACCGCAACTTATGAGGGGGCGGGGGATGCGATAGTATTGCATGGTGGTATTCGACTAACCGAGGACTTATCCGAGGGCTTTATGGAACAGCACCAGCATTATCAGAGCCTGCAAGATCAGGCATACAACGCATTGCGCTCCAAGATCATCTATGCCGAGCTCAAGCCCGGCACGCGCCTTTCGGCGATTGGTCTGGAAAAGGAGACGGGAATCGGGCGCACGCCCATTCGCGAGTCTTTTGTGCGCCTGCGTGAGCAGGAGCTGGTGGAAACTCGTCCCAAAAGCGGCACCTATGTCTCAAAAATCAGCATGGAGCGCGCCGAGAATGCCTGTTTCTTGCGCGAGAAACTCGAGAGAAGTGTGCTCATTAAATGCTGTTCGGCCGCTACGCCCGAGCAAAAGCATCGGCTCGAGCAGATTCTTGCCGAGTCCGAGTCGCTCGACCACAGCGAAACGCGTCGCTTTTTCGATCTGGACAACCTGTTCCATGAGACATGTTTTGAGATTGCCGGCCGCCACATGTTGTGGGATTGGATGAAGAGCGTCAACACGCATTTCGAGCGATACAACTGGTTGCGTATGGTGTCGCAGGATCTGGACTGGGAACCGATCCGTGGGCAACATCGCCGGATTCTTGAGGCCATTAAGAAGGGCGATACCGACACGGCGAGCTATCTGGCAGAGACGCATTTGCATCTAATGCCCGAGGAGCAGGGCCCGGTTATCGCCTTGCATCCCGACTACTTTGAGCTGTCCAAAGACTCGGCCATCTAACTCGTTCCCTACATTAGTTGCGGTGAAATAGGGACTGTTTTGCGGCTTTGACGACGTAAGCAGTCCGTATTTCATCGCAAGTGCGGGGGTGCAATCGGGGCATGAAAAGGCTGCGGCGCCGCTTGGAGGAAAAGACCGGAAGCAAGGGTCCATTCCTCCAGACGGCGCCGCAGCTGTTTTGATGGCTCGGCTTTCGTCGATGTGGCTTAGTTGAGCGCGACTGTCAGCCGAGTAGACAAAGCGGCTCGGGGGCGTGTCGCTTCCGTCACGTTCTATCAGCATACAAGACGTTTTCGGTTCTTGTCCGTGACGGAAACGGCGCGCTTCCGAGCCGTTTTAAAAGAAAGGGGGCGAGGTCTAGGGCACGCCCCCTTTCACGATAGAGAGCTAAACCTAGCCGCGGACCTTCTTGACGACGTCCATGGCCTCGCGGGCGATCTGCTCGACCTTGGAGAAGTCGCCGTCGGCGAACAGGGCGGGCTTGACCATCCAGGTGCCACCGCAGGCGATGATGGCGGAGGAGCTCAGGTACTCCTCGACGTTGGCGGTGCTCACGCCGCCGGTGGGCATAAAGCGATGGCCGACAAACGGAGCAGCGAGGGCCTTGATGGTGTTCAGGCCGCCGTACTGAGCAGCGGGGAAGAACTTGGTGACCTTGAGGCCCAGGTTCTCGGCGGCGGTAACCTCGGAGGGGGTCACGGTGCCGGGAAGGACGGGCAGGTCGATGTCGATGCAGTGCTTTACAACGTCCTCGTTGTAACCCGGGGAGACGATGAACTTGGCACCGGCGGCGCGGGCCTGCTCAACCTGCTCGACAGTCAGGACGGTGCCGGCGCCGACGCACATCTCGGGCTCGGCCTCAGCCATGGCGGCGATGCACTCGGCGGCGCAGGCGGTGCGGAAGGTGATCTCGGCGGACTTCATGCCAGCTGCCATAAGGGCGTGGGCGAGCGGTGCGGCGTCCTCGACCTTATCGAGCACGACGACCGGCACGATGCCCAGGGATTCAAGCGTGGTGTAGAACTGATCGAACATAGTGTTCCTTTCGATGTGAGTCGCGCACGGGCGCGTGATTGCCAAAGAAGATTGGCCATGAGCCGGTTCCGGATTGGTTATCGGAGGCACTGCTTGGGTCACAAGCAATTTCGGAACCGGCTACGAGGCCAGTCGTGAAGGAATGCCAGACAAAACCGGAATGGGACTAAGTGGTTCTACCTGGCTGGAGGAATCGGGGAGCGGGCTGCAGAGGTATGGGTATGGAAAGCTGCAGTCCGCGGAATGGGGAACGAATTAACGGGCGACGCGGGTGCCACCGTCGTCGGCGGATGCCACGGCTGCGATCTCGTCTGCGGTCACCAGGTTGGAATCGCCCTTGATGGTGAGCTTGAGGATCGAGGCCGCAATCGCGTAGTTGACGGCGTCCTGCGGGGCAAAGTCGTTGATGAGGGCATGGACGAGGCCGGCGTTGAAAGCGTCGCCGGCGGCAACGCCCTCGAGCACGTGCACGTCGTGAGCAGGGGAGAACCAGTGCTCGCCGCTCTCGGCGTCAAAGAGCATGCCCATCCAAATGGAGCGCTCGACGCAGGAGATGTTGCGGACGACCGAGGCGACCTTCTTGCAACCGTACTCGGCGCAGATCTGACGGGCCATCTCGACGTAGGTGTCGCGTTCCTCGATGCCGTGGGCAAGGGAGCCGGAGACGCAGGTCATACCGAGGCCGGCAGGAGCGTCCTCGTCGTTGGCAATGCAGATGTCAACGAGCGGCAGGAGTTCCTTCATGGTGGCCTGCGACTTCTCGGGCGACCACATCTTGCCGCGATAGTTCACGTCGCACACGGTGGCGATGCCTTTGGCGCGGCAGGCGGTGAGGGCATCCTTGCAGGCGGCGGCCATCTCGTCGGAGACGGCGGGCGTCACGCCGGAGAAGTAGAAGACATCGACACCCTTGAGGATCTCGTCCCAGTCAAAGACGTCGCGCTTGGCCATGTTGATGGCAGAGTACTTGCGGTCGTAGACGCAGCCGTTGCCGCGCTGCGAGGCGCCGACCTCAAACACATAGGAGCCAAGACGGTCGCCCTGGCGCACGACGCGCGAGGTATCGACGTCGTAGACCTTCAGCGAACGCAGGGCGCACTCGCCCAGACGGTTGGCCGGGACAACGGAGACGTAAGCTGCCTTGTCACCCTGGTAGGCCAGGGAAAGCGCGGTGTTGGCTTCGGCGCCGCCGTAGCGGACATCAAACTCGGTCGCCTGCTCAATGCGCAGATGGTCTTTGGGCGAGAGCCTCATCATGATCTCGCCGAAGGTAAGAACCGTTTTACCCATGGTCGCGCAGCTCCTTCTTACTCGTGCGTACACCTTTGATATGGCGTTGGCACGGAGGTGCCAAGACGGTAGGGTACATCTTTGCACCTCCGTGCCAACGCTTGCCGAAATCGGTTTACGAAATCGGTTTCGTTTCGAGTTGTAGTATACTCACCTACAGCGTTTTGCAAGCGAGATTTTTAAAAAAATGCCTAAAATGGCTCAGACTGCCGACAATTGGGAAACGGGGTGCGCTATGGCGCAGATGAGAATCAAGGACATTGCCGCCGAGGCGGGCGTGAGCCCGGCCACGGTCTCGCGCTATCTCAACAACCGCCCCGGGCAGATGACCGAGGAAACCCGCGCTCGCATCGCGGCGGTTATCGAGCGCACCGGCTATCGTCCACGTGCCGCCGCGCGCAATCTGCGCAGCTCGCGCACCAACCTCATCGGCGTGATCTTGGCCGACATTGCTAACCCGTTCTCCAGCGCCATGCTCGAAGGGCTTTCCGCTAGTGCCGCCGCGCGCGGCTGCTCGCTCATGACGGCCATTAGCGGCAACGACCCCGCCAAGGAGGCAGAGTCGCTCACCAGACTTATCGATGCCGGCGTGGACGGCCTGGTCGTCAATACCTGCGGAGGCAACGACAAGGCGATCGCCGCGGCTGCGGGGCGCCTGCCCGTCGTGCTGCTCGACCGCGATGTTGCCGACGGCGGTGTCGATCTGGTGACCTCCAACAACCGTGAGCTGGTCGCCGGCCTGGTAGACGCCTTGGCCTCTGCGGGCAGCGAGCGCCTGTGCCTGCTCACCGAGGCAAGCGACGACAGCCCCGTGCGTCGCGAACGCGCCGAGGCGTTTGCTGACGAGCTCTCGCGCCGCGGCCTGGCCGGCGAGGTCGTCACCTTGGCGGACGGTGGTGTCGAGGGTGTCAGTCGCCTGGACGAGACCATCCGCGGCTATGCGGGTAAAAAGCTCGGCCTCATTGCCGTCAACGGCTTGGTTTTCCTGCGCCTGACCGAGGCGCTGGCACAGTTGGGACCTTCGTTGCCGGCGGGTCTCAAGATCGCAACGTTTGACGACTATCCCTGGAACCACGTGCTCTTTGGCGGTGTGACCACGGCAGCGCAGGACACTCTTACCATTGCCGAGCGCGTAGTCGAGCGTCTGTCCGAACGCATCGACATCGTTACCACTACGGTGGGCGATGCCGCAAAGCTCGCCCCCAAGCGCATCGAGATCCCCGGCCACATCGAACACCGCGCTTCGACCTCACGCTAACCATTCGTTCGTGACGGCCTGTTCGCGCACGTTTTTTGAGCGCTTGATACGCTTTAACCCTGCGGAAACATTTTTCTGCGATAGTATCTGCGATATAGACCAGTCGAAACCCGCCCGAAAGAAAGGGGAGCGACATGAACCAGCAGAACATCGATTACGTACTCCGCTCCGTAGAGCAGCGTGATATCCGCTTTGTGCGTCTGTGGTTTGTCGACATTCTCGGCCGCCTCAAGAACTTTGCCATTAGCCCCGAGGACCTCGAGGTCGCTTTTGAGGAGGGTATTGGCTTTGACGGCTCCGCTATCGAGGGCTTTGCCACGCCCGAGGAAGCCGACATGCTGGCGTTCCCCGATGCCTCGACCTTCCAGATTTTGCCGTGGCGCCCGAGCCACAACGGCGTCGCCCGCGTGTTCTGCGATGTGTGCACTCCCGATCGCAAACCGTTCGCCGGCGACCCGCGCGATGCCCTGCGCCGCATGTTCCGCAAGGCCGAGAAGGCCGGCTATCTGCTCAACGTGGGCGCCGAGCTGGAGTATTACTACTTCCCCGACGAGCACACCCCCGAGCCGCTCGACAACGTGGGCTACTTCGATCTTTCGGTGAGTGATGCCGCCCGCGACCTGCGCCGCAACACGGTTCTCACGCTCGAGAAGATGTCCGTGCCCGTGGAGTACACCTTCCATGCCGCCGGCCGCTCGCAGCACGGCATGAGCCTGCGCCACGCCGAGGCCCTGAGCATGTCCGACGCCATCACCACGGCCAAACTCATCATTAAGCAGCAGGCCTACGAGAGCGGTTGCCACGCCTCCTTTATGCCCAAGCCGTTGGCTGGCGAGGACGGCAGCGCTATGTTCCTGTGCCAGTCGCTGTTCGACCACGACGGCAACAACGTCTTTTGGGGCGAGGACGACGAGAAGTACCATCTCTCCGATATCGCCAAGCACTATATGGCCGGCATCCTGGCGCATGCCCGCGAGATCAGCGCTATCACCAACCCCACGGTCAACTCGTACAAACGCATCACCACGGGCGGCGACTCCGTGCCACAGTACGCCACGTGGGGCCTGCGCAACCGCGCGAGCATGGTCCGCATCCCGGTCTACAAGCCCGGCAAGCAGCTGTCCACGCGCATCGAGCTTCGTAGCCCCGACCCCATGGCCAACCCGTACCTGGTCAACGCCGTCACGCTGGCGGCTGGTCTGGACGGCATCGAGCGCAAGCTGGAACTCCCGCCCGAGGCCACGGCCGAGACGCTCAAGCTTACCGACCGTCAGATGGTCGAGGCCGGCTACGCGCCGCTGCCGCGCTCGCTCAAAGAGGCGCTCGACGTGTTTGAGGACTCGCAGTTTATGAAGGATGCCCTCGGCGAGCACATCCACAGCTTCTTCCTCAAAAAGAAGCGCGACGAGTGGCATAAGTTTGAGTCTACGATCACCGAGTGGGAGATCAAGCACTACCTGGCGAACTCCTAATCGCGCTGGCTTGTTTCAGTACGATTGAGCTCATTTCTTTGGAGGCCGATATGTCCGATAAGAGTGCCCTGTTCATGGCGCGCACGACGCGCTTCCACGAGTTTGCCCGCAGCTTGACGACCACCCTGGGTGTCGAGGTGAGCCTGGCAACCCCCGATTCGCCGACTGCGGCGCACGACTTTGACCTGCTGATCCTCGACTCCGACGGCATCCGCAGCGACCGCATCGATCAGATTGCCAAGTGGCTTGACGATCGCGGCGGTGTCCCCATGTTGGTGATCGTCGACGATGAGGCGCTCGGTACCCTGCGCCTGCCGAATCACGCGCATGCCGACTTTGTGTGCCCCACGGCGACGCCAAACGAGCTCAAGGCTCGCGCGCAGCGCCTGATGGGCGAGGAGGAGACCGTTGCCGCCGACGATGTGCTCAACATCGATAACCTCGAGATCAACCTGGCTACCTACCAGGTGACGCTCGATAACGAGCCCATCGACCTGACGCTGATGGAGTACTCGCTGCTGAGCTTTTTGGCGACGCACCCCAACCGTGCCTACAGCCGCGAGGTGCTGCTGCACCGCGTGTGGGGCTTTGAGTACTGCGGCGGCACGCGCACCGTCGACGTGCACATCCGACGCATCCGCTCCAAGGTGGGCCCGCAGATCGCGGCACATATCACCACCGTCCGCGGCGTGGGCTATCTGTTTAAGGACTAGATTTCCACCACAAAGGGGACAGGCACCTTTGTGGTGGTTTTGCCGTAGGCCGGGTCCTTTCGGGTCTGCAGCAGAACTTAAGCCTTCCTAAAAGATTGCGTTCTCATACACGTTCGCCCGCATATTGGGGTACAACTCAACGTGAACAATGATGGCCCGCCACATGTTTGGCGGGCCTTTGGTTATTTGACGAAAGGATCGCAGCTATGAGCGAGTACGATTCCCAGCGTCCCCAGGATGCGGGCAACGCCGGCGAGACCCAGCAGCAGCCGCGCGTGCAGGTGGAGTCGACGCCTGCCGACAGCAACATTCCCTACGTGCAGGCCTACGACACGCAGACCGGCAAGCCGCTGGGTGGCCAGCAGGTCGTGAACAAGCACACGGTGGTCAAGACCAAGACCAAAAAGCTGCCGATCTTTATTACGGCGCTTGCCGGCTGTGCCTGCGGAGCCCTGCTGGTCATTGCGCTCATTATGAGCGGCACGCTCGATATCGGTGGCGGCAAGAATGCCGTGACGGCGGGTGCTTCGGGTTCGTCGACGCAAAAGATCACCATTGACTCCGAGGATACCACGCTGGCCGAGGCCGTTTCTGCTAAGGCCCTGCCCTCCGTGGTTTCCATTACCGCCACTTCGAGCGGTAGCCAGAATGGCTCGCTTTCGCAGTCTGCCGACGAGTCGGACAGCTCGGGCAGCGTCGGCTCGGGCGTGGTGCTCGATACCGAGGGCCACATCCTCACCAACAACCACGTGGTCGACGGCTACGACCAGTACGTGGTGACCATGGACGACGGCACCACCTACGAGGCCGAGTTCGTGGGCAACGACGCCTCGAGCGACCTGGCCGTCATCAAGCTCAAGGATGCCGACGCCTCCAAGCTCACGCCGATCGAGATCGGTGATTCCTCCAAGCTCAACGTGGGCGAGTGGGTCATGGCCATCGGCTCGCCGTTCGGCAACGAGCAGTCTGTCTCCACGGGCATTGTGTCGGCACTGTATCGCTCCACGGCCATGAGCTCTACCAACGGTAACACTATCTATGCCAACATGATCCAGACCGATGCCGCCATCAACCCGGGCAACTCGGGTGGCGCGCTCGTTAACGACAATGGTGAGCTGGTGGGCATCAACTCGCTCATCGAGAGCTATTCGGGCTCCAGCTCGGGCGTGGGCTTTGCTATTCCCGTTAACTACGCCAAGAACATTGCCGACCAGATCATCGGCGGCAAGACGCCGGTTCATCCGTATCTGGGCGCCACACTTTCGAGCGTCAATGCGCTTAACGCCCGCACCAACAAGCTGAGCACCGATAGCGGCGCGTATGTGGCGAGCGTCGTTGAGGATGGTCCTGCTGCTAAGGCCGGAATTCAGGAGGGCGACGTCATCACCAAGCTGGGCGACGACGAGATCACGAGCGCCGATGGCCTGATCATCGCACTGCGCAGCCACGAGGTGGGCGAGAAGGTCGAGATCACGCTTATGCGCGGCAAGGACGAGAAGAAGGTCACGGTCGAGCTGGGCTCCGATGAGGAGTTGCAGAACCAGCAGCAGGACGACAGCTCGACCGACACCGGCAACGGCGGTATTACCGACGAGCAGCTGCGCCAGTACCTGGAGGAGCTGCTGGGCCAGCAGGGTCAGGGCCAGGGCTACGGCCAGGGCTACTAGCGAGCCGTTTCGCATATGCCGAAGCCAGAGGGGCTGTCCCGCCAAGTGTGGGACAGCCCCTCTTTTCTTATTGATCCGTTGGGGACGGAGGAAAACGGATCGCTTGGGGCTGACAAGAGGCCTGGTCCGGAATGGTCTGGACAGTTAGTTCAGATACGTATAAATCTGGGGCAGCTTGGGATGCGTTTTGAGCAATTTTTGATTGGGATGGGGCTCGAATGGGTGTTTGGAAGGGAGAGCGGGACGTTTACATGGTCTCGAGGAGCCCAAATTAGTTGAAACAGGGGTGTTCGTGCCTGATTCAGCTCTAGGATTTATACGTATCTGAACTAACTGTCCACTCCAGTCTGGCGGCTGCCGATTCGGTGCGGTTCGAGACCGCTATTCGGCCTCATTGCGACCGGTGGTACTCTAGTATCCGTTTGAAATCGAGCGAAGGAGTGCCGCTATGGAGCAATCGAGCCTGTTTGGTGACGGCGTGGACATCGATACCGAAACGCCCGCGAGCGCGGATGCCACCGCACCGGTCGACGCCCGTGCCCAGGCGGCAGCGCGTGCGGCCGAGTTGCGCCACGAGCTCGATTACCACGCCTATCGCTACTACATGCTCGATGCGCCCGAGATCACGGACGCCGCCTTTGACAAAATGCTCGTTGAGCTGCAGGAAATCGAGGCGACCTACCCCGACCTGGTGACGCCCGACAGCTATACTCAGCGCGTAGGTGGCTACGTGAGCGAGCAGTTTACGCCGGTCACGCACATGGCACGCATGTATTCCATGGACGATGCCATGGACCTGGACGAGCTCGACGCGTGGCTCCAACGCACCGAGGATGCGCTCGGCGCCGGTAGCGTCACCTATACCTGCGAGCTCAAGATCGACGGCCTGGGCGTGGCCCTTACCTACCAAAACGGCACCTTCGTACGTGCGGCCACACGTGGCGATGGCACCACGGGCGAGGACGTGTCGCTCAACGTGCGCACCATCAAGGATGTGCCCATGCACCTGTCCGAGCCAGCGCTTGTCCACATGGGCGCCGACCGCGAGCGCACCATCGAAGTACGTGGCGAGGTCTACATGCCCAAGGGCAGCTTTGTCCGTCTAAACGAAGAAGCCGATGCCGATGGCCGCGACCCCTTCGCCAACCCGCGCAACGCCGCTGCAGGATCCCTGCGCCAAAAGGACCCCAAGGTCACGGCGCGCCGCGATCTGGCCACCTTTATCTACGCCATCGCCGATACCGATCCGCTGCACGTCCACAGCCAGCGTGAGTTCCTTGACTGGCTGCGCAGCGCCGGCTTTAGCGTCAATCCCAACGTGGCCCGCTGCGCCACGCCGGCCGAGGTCCACGAGTTCTGTGCCCAGGCACTTGAGCACCGCGGTGACCTGGACTACGACATCGACGGCGTGGTCGTAAAGGTCGATAGCTTTCAGCAGCAGCTCGACCTGGGCTTTACCGCCCGCGCGCCGCGCTGGGCCATCGCCTTTAAGTTCCCGCCCGAGGAAAAGCGGACCGTCCTGCGCGAAATTCGCATCCAGGTGGGCCGCACCGGTGTGCTCACGCCGGTCGCCGAGTTCGATCCGGTGACGGTCGCCGGCTCTACCATCGCGCGCGCCACGCTGCACAACATCGACGAGATCCGCCGCAAAAACGTGCGCGAGGGCGACACCATCATCGTGCACAAGGCAGGCGACGTAATCCCGGAGGTCGTAGGCCCGGTGCTCGACAAGCGCCCGGCCGATTCGGTCGACTGGCACATGCCCGAGGTCTGTCCCGTGTGCGGCAGTCCCGTGGTCCACGAGGACGGCGAGGTTGCCTACCGTTGCGTGTCCATCGACTGCCCGGCGCAGCTCAAGGAGCGTCTGCTCCACTGGGTGAGCCGCGGCTGCATGGACGTTGACGGCCTGGGTGACGAGATCGTCGACAAGATGATCGCCGCCGGCCTGATCCACGACGTCGCCGACTTCTACCAGCTCACGGTCGACGATATCGCCGGGCTAGACACGGGGCGTACCTATGCCAGCTCCAACAGCAAAAAGGGCGTCAAGAAGGGCGACCCTATCCCGGTGGGCCTCAAGACGGCCGAGAAAATCATCGCCGAGCTCAACAAGTCCAAGAGCCAGCCGCTTGGTCGCGTGCTATTTGCCCTGGGCATCCGCCATGTGGGCAAGAGTGTGGGCGAGGTCATCGCCGAGCGATTCCTGTCGATCGACAAGCTTATCTTGGCGAGCGAAGAGGATATTGCCGAGTGCGAGGGCATCGGTCCCAAGATTGCGGCGAGCGTCAAGCAGTTCCTGGCCGTGCCCGAGAATCTCGCCGTGCTGGAACGCCTGCGCCAGGCGGGTCTGTCGCTCGAGGTCGACCTGGGCGCCGCGCATGCGCAAGCCGCAGCCGACGCTGGCGTGGCGGGCGAGCTCGCCGACGCACAGCCGCTCGCGGGTCTGACCTTCGTGCTCACCGGCACGCTCGTCAACCGCACCCGCGACGAGGCAGGTGCGGCGCTCAAGGTACTCGGTGCCAAGGTTTCGGGCAGTGTTTCAAAGAAGACGAGCTACCTGGTCGCCGGCCCCAAAGCGGGCTCCAAGCTCACCAAGGCCGAGCAGCTGGGTGTGCCCGTGTTGGATGAGGCGGCACTTGAACAGATTTTGGCGACGGGTAGGGTCCCGGAGGCATAATGATTTGTTGAGGAGCTGCGCAGAGGCTCAGTTCCTCAACATCTCCTTATAGTGTTTGCCTGTTCAATTTCGATATCGTTTCCCTCGTATGATCCAGATGCGTCTACCGACTCAAAGCGTGAGTAGGAAACTCTTGTCCCAACTTTGATTTGGGAAAGCTTGTCTTTGATTCGGCCAGATGAGGGGAATGTAATCCGGGTTTGCTTTCCAGCGTCGGTGTAGCGGGGACTGTTGTCTGTTTGGATTACGAGTTCCGTTCCCTCAATAGAATGAACGCTGCCGGCTCCAAAGACAAGGTAATCATCTCCTCCGCTATAGCGGGCTCTATCTGTGCATGAAGAAACGGATGCAAACATAGCGAAAATCACCAATATCGTAACCAGGGCAAAGGCCGTGGTGCCATAGCATTTTGATGGTGCCATCCGGTCTACCAAAAGACTGTTCCGTTCAATTTGACCATATTGGGCGTTGCATAGTTAATCGCTCGGGGATAAGTGTTCCATCCGTCGAATACTTCGAGCCACTGCAGTTCGATGCCAGAGCTTCCATTATGCCCAGTAAAATAGCCAGTTACCGTGACTGTATGACCTGATAGCTCGACGGATCCTTCACTGTTTCGGCTGTTGATCCACATATGATACAAGCCGATATTCCCTTGATCGATAGTTGCTCTGTACTGAGCGAATTGAGGCTGATAACCGAAAAATTGAGTATTAAGTGCTCTACCCTTTTGAGCGGCAAGACTTTTAAACGGAACAATTCCATCTGGGATGATCGTGCTTCCGTACTCGACGCCCTGATCATTGGTCTTATACGTTGTTGTGCCAGTGACGTTCCATATTTCTTTATAATAATCGGGATTAAATTGATTAGCGTTTGAACTGGTGAGACCGTAATGCATTGATACAGCGTACAAGGCAGAAACGACGCATGCATACTTATTAGTGCGGGCTTCAACTAATGATTCCGAGACTCCTCGGAACGGTATTCCGTTTAAATCGTCTATTTGGAAATGCAACATCAAGTCATCTTCATTGATAATGACTGCATTCCATGAAGTTGGGTTATTGCTTTGAGGTGTTATACCCTTTTCGGTGGCAATCGGGACAGACCGTATATTGTTATAGTTGGTTACACAGTCTCTAGTTCCTGGCACCAAAGTTCCATATTCAATATCGTTGTACGAAATTAGTACGGTTGGGTTTGTGGCCTGTTGGCCGGAATAAGTTGAAATGGCGTTTGATAGAGAAGCTGAAATCGGAAGAATGGTATCGCCGAGGGTTATCTCCTTCAGAAGCCCGGGATATGATGCGTCAAGTACTAAATAACCGTAAGGGCTTCCTTCCCTTGTGACACTGATTTCATAGCCACAGATAAGGCCGATTTGTTGGCATACGGGAACGATTCGCTCGATCTCTAAGTTCGCGGATCCGTCGACGATGGGCAACAGGGAAAGCGCGTAGTCTTGTGCTAGGTCTGATGTAAAAGCGACGGATGAGTTTGAGTCGGCAGCGAATACTCTTGTTGGGCGTGACGCGGATAAGCCGATGATCGAGGCTAGGCCGAGAAGAAACGAGCGACGTGATTGAACTCTGGGCATAATGTCTCCTGCCTATGGGGGGGGCAATATGCTGTCATTTTATTTGCTACATAATACAATCTAATTCGGATTAAGGTAAATGGATGGAATTGCTCGATAAATGGTAGTGATTAGCGGACCGGTATCGCGATCCTCGTCACATACGCCCCCGGGTCGTCGCTGATGATGTCGTCGATGGGGGCGATTTCGCGCGAGGGACCGGCGGGGGACAGGTCGCGCTCGTGCATGTAATCGAGTAAGCGCTCATAGCGCGGGGCCGCCTGACCGTGCGTGCCGCGGAAGCTGACCGTCAGACACCGCGCGGCGGGACGTACTTCGACATCGCCCAGGTAATCGTCCGTGCCATCCAGCAGCAGAAAGACCTCGTAGTAGCCATCAAAGTCGCCGGCGGCGAGGCGCTCGGCGCTAATCCCAACGCCCAAGTTGCCCAGAAAGACAAAGGTCTCGTGCTGGCCCTTCTGCAGTTGACGAATCTGCCACTCCAGCGCATAGGCGTCGGTAGGGTTGACGCGTTCGCGCAACACAGCGCAGCGAAGCTCGGGCGCATCGATTATGCAAATGGTATCGAGCTCGGTGTTCAAGGCGTCATGCAGCAGGGCAAGCCGGTTATCGATCTTGCGCGACACACGTTCGAGCTCGTGGCGCTTGTGCTCGATGAGCTCCTGCTGCTGAGCCAGCTGTCGCTGCATGAGGTCCACATCGCGCGTGGTCACAAACTCGCGGATTTGTGCGAGCGGCAAGTCGAGAACACGCAGGTGGCTGATGGTGTTGAGGGTGGAGAGTTGCCGAGATCCGTAGTAGCGGTATCCACTCGCCGAATCGATGTGCGCCGGGTCCAGCAAGCCCATCTGCTCGTAATGGCGCAACGTGCCCACACTCAGGTTGAACAAGCGCGCCACCTCGCCAATGCGGAGCAGGCCCTCGGTATGTTCAGTTGGCGAGTCGGTCATGGGACCGCTCCTTTCGGTAAAAAGCAGGGGAGAGGTGCCAGGCCTGCGTCGCCCCGCTACACCATCAGTTTGTCAAAAGCTCCGCGGCGGTTGAGTACGGTAAACGCGATAACACAGATGACCGCCGACAGAATCGACCCGCACGGCGAGGCGATACCCATGGGAAACAGCGTGTCGGAATAGGCATTCGACAGCAACCACGCGCCCGGCACGCGAATGAGCGCCACGGCCAGCACGTTGTGCGCAAAGCCGATGTAGCTCTTGCCGTATGCAGCGAAAAAGCCGCTAAAGCAAATGTGGATGCCGGCAAAGATTGCGTCGAAAATATAACTGTGCATATAGCCGGTACCGGCCGCGACCACCGCAGGGTCCTTGGCAAAAAAGCCAATAAACGCCGGTGCCACCAGCCACATGAGCGCCGTGATCAGGCAGCCATACACCAACGAGATGCTCATGGCATCCTTGAGCACCTGGCGCGCGCGGCCGCCCTTGCCCGCGCCGACATTTTGCGCCGTGAGCGCGCTGACGGTGGCGCCCATGGAGCTCGGCACAATAAACAAAAAGCTGATCATCTTCTCGACCAGGCCCACGGCGGCGGCGTCGACCAGACCGCGGTGGTTGGCGATGACGGTGATGAACATAAACGCCACCTGGATGCAGCCGTCCTGCACGGCCACAGGCACGCCGATCTTAAGAATGCTGCCGAGCACCTCGGGCTGAGGGCGCAGGTCGCTGCGCTTAACGTGGATGTTCGTGCGGCGGCTCTTGAGCCACACGAGCGCGAGGGCAACGCTGGCCGTCTGGGCGATTACCGTGCCGAGCGCCGCGCCCACGGGGCCGAGCCCCATGTGGCCGATAAACAGAAAGTCGAGCGCGATATTGATGATGCATGCCACGCCAATCACGTACATGGGCGAGCGCGAATCGCCTAGGCCGCGAAAGATGGCCGAGAGGATGTTGTACGCGGCGATAAAGGGAATGCCGATAAAGCAGATACGCAGGTAGGCGGCGGTTCCTTCGACCGCTTCGGCCGGCGTGCCAATGAGCGCCACGATCTGCGGACACAGTGCGAGCAGGACAGCGGCCAGCACCACCGAGACACCCATAAAGAGCGTGATGGTGTTGCCGATGGCGGTCTCGGCGCGGTCAAACCGACGCGAACCCACGGCGTGGCCGACGATAACCGTCGTTCCCATGGCCAGGCCCACGAGCGTCACGGTAATGATATAGAGCGTCTGCGCGCCGTTGCCCACGGCGGTGATGCCGGCGGCGCCGCTAAACTGCCCCATCATGTACAGGTCGGCCATGCCGTAGAGCATCTGCAAAAAGTACGAGAGCATATAAGGCAGGGCAAAGACCGCGATGGTCTTAAGGACATTGCCGCGTGTGAGGTCGTGTTCCATGGGCGGGGCTTTCTGGCTTGGTCTGTTTACGTACCAGTGTAGTGAAAACCCTACAACGATTGTAGAGTCAAGGTTTGTGTTGGTCGTAGGGCGAAAAAGTCACGCTCGCGTTTATTTCAAATTGAATACGGACGTGCGCCCTGCGAGCATAAAGCCTGCGCCAACCTTACAGAAATCGATTTCGGAGCACTTGACACCGCTGCACGGCGCGCCATAATACGTGGGTTTGCGAACAATGTTTGATGGGGGATGAACCTGCGTGCGCAATCTCAAGATTCTGTTTTCCTATCTGGGGGCATACCGCCGCGATGCCATGCTCGGCGTGCTCTTTGTGACGGCCGAGACGGCGCTCGAGCTGTTTATCCCGGTCATCATGGCAAATATCATCGATGTGGGCGTGCCCGCGGGCGATATCAACTACATGCTGTTGCAGGGCACGTATATGTTGGTATGCGCCGCATTTTCGCTGGTACTTGGCTTGGGCTATGCACGCACGTCTGCTCGCGTCGCCTCGGGGCTGGGCGCTAACTTGCGCGAGGCCGAGTATCGCAAGATCCAGACGCTCGCTTTTGGCAATCTCGATGAATACGAGACGAGCTCGCTTGTCACTCGCATGACCACCGACATCACCGTGATTCAAAACGCCGTAGGCAACGGCTTCCGCCCCATGGTGCGCGGGCCGGTAAATCTGGTCATGGGCCTCGTCTACGCCTTTGCGCTCTCGCGCGAGCTCGCGGCGGTCTTTGCCGTCATTCTGCCGATGCTCGCCATCGTGCTCGGTATCATTACCGTGCGTGTGAGCCCGCTCTACTGCCAGCTCCAGACCTCGATGGACCACCTCAACGGCGTGGTGCAAGAGGACCTTACCGCCGTGCGCGCCGTGAAGGCTTACGTGCGCGCCGAGCACGAATGCGACAAGTTCGACACCGTCAATACCGAGCTCGCTGGCACGGCGACCAAGACCTTCGGCACCGCCGTGCTCAACCTGCCGGTGTTCCAACTCTCGATGTACGTGGCTGCGCTCTCGATCTTGTGGATTGGCGGCCGCATGATCATCGAAGGCCGCTTGGGCGTGGGCTCGCTCACGGGCTTTATGAGCTACGTGCTGCTGATCATGAACTCGCTCATGATGATTTCCAACGTGTTTTTGCTGCTCACGCGCGCTCTCACGAGTGTGGGCCGTATCGCAGAGGTGCTCGATGAGGAGCCCTTTATCGCCAACCCTGCGGGAGACCACGCGACTGCGGCGCCAGCGGACGGCAGTATCGAGTTTCGCGACGTTTCCTTTAAATACCGCGCGGATGCGGCCGAGGATGTGCTCGAGCATATCGACCTTCGCATCGAGAGCGGCTCGACGGTGGGCATCCTCGGCGGCACGGGCTCGGGCAAGAGCTCGCTTGTGCAGCTGATTGCGCGCCTGTACGACGCCGCCGAGGGCACCGTGCTTGTGGGCGGATACGACGTGCGCGACTACGACCTTGCGACCCTACGCGACGCCGTGGGCATTGTGCTGCAAAAGAATGTGCTGTTCACGGGCACCGTGCGCGAGAACCTGCAGTGGGGCAATCCGCAGGCGTCGGACGATGAGCTCCTCGCGGCTTGCCGCGCGGCGTGCGTGGACGAGTTTCTTGATCGCATCGGCGGGCTGGACGGCGAGTTAGGCCAAGGCGGCGCCGGTGTTTCGGGTGGCCAGAAGCAACGCCTGTGCATTGCGCGCACGCTGCTCAAGCATCCGCGCGTGCTCATTTTTGATGACTCCACCAGTGCGGTCGATATGGCGACCGACGCTAAGATTCGTGAGCACATCGCTCGGATTCCCAATACGACCGTGCTCATCATCGCCCAGCGCATCGCGAGCGTCATGGATGCCGATCGCATTGTGGTGTTGGACGACGGTCGTGTCCACGGCGTGGGCACGCACGAGGAACTGCTGGCGGGCGACAACATCTACCAGGAGATTTATGCCTCGCAGATGGAGTTCGCGGGGAACGCAGACACCGGCGACGGCTGCGACGATGGGTGCGCGAACGATCCTTTTTCCTCCGTCTCCAGCGAATCACCCTTGGAAGGGGGTGAGCGCCATGCCTAAGACCGCAGCCCAAGCACGCCCGGCCGACCTCAAGCGCACGGTGCGCCGCTTGCTCTCCTACATGGGCCACGCCAAGTTCTCGTTGCTCGCGGTGGGCGTGCTCGCCTCCGTCGCCGCCATCGCGAGCCTCGCCGGCACCTACATGGTGCGCCCCATCGTTAACGGTTTGGCCACGGGCGGGGAGGAACTGCTCGCCAAGCAGGTCATCCTGACGGCGATCATCTACGCCGCGGGTGTGCTCTCGGCCCTGGGCTACTCGCAGATTATGGTGCGCGCGGCCCAACGCGTGGTGTCCGATATCCGCCGCGACCTGTTCGCGCACATCCAGACGCTGCCGCTCAGTTATTTTGACAGCACGCGCTCGGGCGACATCATGAGCTTTTTCACCAACGACGTCGACACCGTCTCCGAGGCGCTCAACAACAGCTTTGCCAACGTGATTCAGGCCGCCATTCAGGTTGTGGGCACCACGGCCATGCTCATCATCCTTAACTGGCAGCTCACGATTATTACGCTCGTGTGCGATGCGGCCATTGTGCTGTATGCGCGCTACTCGGGCGCGCGCTCTAAGCGCTTCTTTGCCGCCCAGCAGGCATCGCTTGGCGACTTGGACGGATATATCGAAGAGATGGTCTCGGGCCAAAAGGTCATCAAGGTCTTTAACCGCGAGGCAGCGAATATCGCCGGCTTCACCTGCCGCAACGACGAGCTTCGGCGCACCGGCACCGCCGCCGTGAGCTATGCCAACTCCATGGTGCCCATGACCGTGGTGATTGGCTACGTCAACTATGCCATCGTCGCCGTGGCGGGCGGCATGCTCTGCATCAAGGGGCTCGCCGACGTGGGCGCGCTTGCAAGTTACCTGGTCTTTGTGCGCCAGGCGGCCATGCCCATCAACCAGTTTACGCAGCTGGGCAACTTCTTGCTCAACGCGCTGGCCGGTGCCGAGCGTCTGTTTGCCGCCATGGATCTTGAGCCCGAGGTGGACGAGGGCTGCGTGGAGCTGGTGCAGACGGGCGACGCCGCGTGGGCATGGAAGATTCCCGAGGGCCAGGGCGTGGGCTCGTACGGGCACCTGCATGATGTGGCTGCCGTTGATGAGTCGGGCCGCGCGGTGGCCGCCGACGGTACCGAGCTCACGTGCGGCTTGGTCCCGCTTGCCGGCGACGTGCGCTTCCATGCCGTGGACTTTTCCTACGTGCCGGGCACCCGTGTGCTCACGGACCTCAACCTGTTTGCCAAGCCGGGGCAAAAGATCGCGTTTGTGGGCTCGACGGGCGCCGGAAAGACGACCATCACCAACCTCATCAACCGCTTCTACGAGGTCGATGACGGCGAGATCACGTACGACGGCATCGACGTCAAGCACATCGCCAAGGTCAGCCTGCGCGGGTCGCTCGGCATTGTGTTGCAGGATACGCACCTGTTTAGCGGCACCATTGCGCAGAACATCCGCTTTGGCAAGCTCGATGCGACCGACGAGGAAGTGCGCGCCGCCGCCGAGGCCGCCTGTGCCGACTCGTTTATCCGCCGCCTGCCGCAAGGCTACGACACGCCGGTCACAGCCGACGGTGCCAACCTGTCGCAGGGCCAACGCCAGCTGCTCGCCATCGCGCGCGTGGCCGTGGCCGATCCGCCGGTGCTCATCCTGGACGAGGCGACAAGCTCCATCGACACGCGCACCGAAAAGCTCATCGAGCGCGGCATGGACCGCATCATGCGCGGACGCACCACGTTTATGATCGCGCACCGTCTGTCCACCGTCCGCGACGCCGATGCGATCATGGTCCTCGAGCACGGTCGCATCATCGAGCGCGGCACCCACGAGGAGCTCCTGGCCCAGCACGGCGAGTACTGGCAGCTAGCACATGGCTTAAAGGAGCTGGATTAACCCGTTCGGGCGCGGTGCTGTGGCTCTCCATGCCCCTCACCCCGCCTCAAACCGTCCCAACATTCGACGTTTTTTGCCGATATCAGGAAAAGCATCGAATGTTGGGACGGTTTTTCTGTCATCCGATCGGGTGGAATCGCTAACTTGCATGCGAAGGTGTGCGAATCCGCGAGCAGGGGAATAAGGTTGGTTATCCGACCCATTGGAGGGCTCATGGACCTGCCGATCGTCCTGTCCCATAAGACCGCCTGGCTGTACCACAACGTGGTGCGCCCGTCCGAGCCGCTTTCGCGAGCAAGCAGTCTATACGATGAGGATTCGATTGCCAATGAGGCGGAGTCGACCGCGGACCTGCCTAAACTGGGGTTAGATGCCAAGGGGCTGAGGATATCTACGGCGGTCGAGATTGTCACCGACTACCTGGTCTCACTTGGTATTCCACATGAGGAGCTCGATCGTATTGACACGCTGGTTAGCTTCGATTTTGAGCGCTCTCGGCCGGCTGGCCTTCGACGTCACGTGTTTGGGGCTCCCATTCCTTCGGACCATCTCATCGAGGTAGCAGAAGGTCTCTTGGTGGTTGACGAGGCCATGTGCTTTGTCCAGGCGGGCTCGTGGATGAGCGAGCCCGAGCAGCTGGAATATGGGTATGAAATCTGCGCCCGATACCATTTGAATCATTTGTCGTCAGGCGATTATATCGAGATGGGGCAGAGGCATACCGTTGCCGACCTGATCGCTTATTGCGATGAGAACCGATCTCGTCAGGGGGCTACACGTGCGGCCGCTGTGCTCAGGCGCGTGCACGATGGCGCGCGGTCGCCCATGGAGACGGCCACTGCAATCATGGTCGTCGCGAAGCGTTCCCAGGGCGGGCTTGGGTACACTAGGGTCGAGCTCAACCATCGGGTCGATGTCCCCAACGAGCTCAAATATCTCGCTAAGGCCGGGTATTTCGAGATCGATGTATATGCACCTGCGAGCGGTACGGGCATCGAATACAACGGCTCGGACCATTTCGATAAACTGCGCAGCGCGTCGGACGCGGAGCGTATGACCGTTCTGAGCGCGCTGGGCTTTAAGATGATCGTCCTCACCGGGATTCAGTTTGCCCACCAGCTGCAGTTGCACCGGGCGATGAATGCCATCGCGCTCGCTATGGGCCTCAAGTGCGACCGAAGCGAAGCGTTCCAGAAACGGCAGAACGACCTGCGGGAATTCGTGATTCGGCACTGGAACGGCGGCCTCTAGGGGCGTCTAGCTCGTCTTTCGAGCTCTGCGAACACCTAAACCGTCCCAACATTCGACGTTTTTTGACAATATCGGGAAAAGCATCGAATGTTGGGACGGTTTGAATGCTGAGGATGGGCTCGGGAAGCCCTTCTTGCTCGAATGGCCTGTCCTGTCGTACGCGTGTCGGCTTGGTTCCCGTGTGCGGTATTATGTTCCCTGAAGAATAATGGCCTGCGCGAGGGGAGGGTTGCGTGGACGAGCGCGTGCAACATGACGGCTTTGGCCGCGATATCAACTACCTGCGCATTGCCGTGACCGACAAGTGCAATTTCCGCTGCATCTATTGCATGCCTGCCGATGGCGTGGCGCCGCGCGCACACGATGAGCTGCTCAGCGCCGAGGAAATTGCTCGCTTTGTGCGTCTGGTAGCAGGGGAGGGCATTCGCCGCGTGCGCCTGACGGGTGGCGAGCCGCTGGTCAGCCGACGTATCATTCCGCTCATCCGCGACATTCGCGCGATCCCGCAGATCGAGGATATTTCGCTCACCACCAACGGCGCCCTGCTGCCCAAGCTGGCACCGCAGCTCAAAGATGCTGGGCTTAACCGCGTCAACATTTCGCTCGACACGCTCGACCCTACGCTGTTTGGAAAGATTACGCGTCTGGGCCGGCTCGAGCAGACCATGGCTGGCATCGACGCGGCGCTGGCTTGGGGCTTTGAGCCCG
>CATYJU010000012.1 GCA_958407995.1 uncultured Collinsella sp. | reverse complement strand
CCGCACATGTACGGATGAATGTGGGAGGTGTTCGGATGAAGTTGATAATCAAGGTTTAAGTCTGTCCCCAATGAGTAGGTCGGTGCCCTTTGTGCGGAGGTTGTTTTGATGCTTTATACTGGTGCGGTTAGACATCCATCCTGCAATCGAGGAGATTTCCATGGCATCAGACGTTCGCGTCCGCTTTGCACCCTCACCGACGGGTAAGCTTCACATCGGCGGCGCCCGCACCGCTATCTATAACTGGGCTTTCGCCCGCGCAAACGGCGGCACGTTCATCCTGCGCATCGACGACACCGACCCCACCCGCTCCACCGACGAGAACACGCAGATCATCCTGCGCGCCATGCGTTGGCTGGGCCTGGACTGGGACGAGGGTCCCGAGGTGGGCGGCGACTTTGGCCCTTACGCCCAGACCGAGCGCCTGGACCTGTACAAGCAGGCCGCCCAGAAGCTTTGGGACGAGGGCAAGGCGTATCCCTGCTTCTGCACCAAGGAGCAGCTCGACGCCGACCGCAAGGCCGCGCAGGAGCGCAAGGACCCCTTCCAGGGCTATCAGCGCCGTTGCCGCGATCTTGATCCCGAGGAGGCCCGCCGCCGCATCGAGGCCGGCGAGTCCTACGTCCTGCGTATCAAGGTGCCCGAGGACCGCGGCGACGTCGTCATCCACGACGCCGTCCACGGTGAGGTGACCTTCGACGCCAAGGAGCTCGACGACTTTGTCATCTTCCGCTCCGACGGCACGCCCACGTACAACTTCGCGACCGTCGTCGACGACGCCATGATGAAGATTACCCATGTCATCCGCGGCGACGACCACCTGTCCAACACCCCGCGTCAGGTCATGGTCTACGAGGCCCTCGGCGCGCCCGTGCCTACGTTCGCCCACATCTCCATGATCTTGGGTGCCGACGGCAAGAAGCTCTCCAAGCGCCACGGCGCCACCTCGGTGGAGGAGTACCGCGACGCCGGCTACCTGTCCGACGCCTTCGTCAACTACCTGGCGCTGCTCGGCTGGTCGCTCGACGGCGAGACCACGATCATCCCGCGCGATGTCCTGGCCAACAAGTTCTCGCTCGACCGCATTTCCAAGAACCCGGCGACCTTCGACCCCAAGAAGCTCGACTGGGTCAATGCCGAGTACATCAACGGCATGTCCGATGCTCAGTTTGCCGACGAGATCATGGTCCCCGAGCTGCACGAGGCGGGTCTCATCGAGGGTAATGTCGAATACGGCGAGGATTGGATCGACGCGCTTGCCGCCATTGTCAAGCCGCGCACCAAGATGCCGGCCGACGCCGTGACCGTCGCCGCTCCCATCTTCGCTACGGCCGAGACGCTCGAGTATGACGAGAAATCCGTCAACAAGGGCCTGGCCAAGGAGGGCATGGGTGCCATTCTTGATGCCGCCAAGGCCGCGCTCGAGGGTGTGAACGAGTGGACGGCTGCCAACATCGACGCCGCGCTTGAGCCGCTGCCCGAGCAGATGGACCTTAAGAAGCGCGTAGTATTCCAGGCCGTGCGCGTTGCCGTCTGCGGCAACATGGTGAGCCCTCCGCTGGGCGAGACCATGGCGCTCGTCGGCCGCGACGACTGCCTGGCGCGCATCGACCGCGCCCGCACGATGGCGCTGTAATCGCTGCGCAAACGTTTGTATCCGAGCCCCGTTCACCCCGAGCGGGGCTCTTGTTTCTGTAGACGTATGGGATAGGAGGTGCTGGGGCCATGGCCGAGCAACTTTCGCTGTTTGGTTCGCCAGAACCGAAGGAAGCTCCGAAGTCCGCGGCTCCTGCCGCCGCCCCGGCGCAGCCCGAGCCCGTACCCGAACCCGTCATCGCCTATGCGAGCGTAGTCCTCGACATCCCGACGCGTGCGCTGTCCGAGCCATTCGCCTACGGCATCCCCCGGTCCCTTGCTAACGAGGCTCAGATCGGGTCTACGGTTCTGGTCCACTTTGGCAACCGTGCGGCCGCGGGCTACATCGTCGACATCGCGCCCGAGCTGGCCGACCTGCAAGGTAACGACGCTCTCGATCCCGCGCGTATCAAGCCTATCGAGGCTATCCTCAGCAAACCGCTCTTTACCGCCGAGGCTGCCCGTATCGCACGCTGGATGAGCCGCGAATATGTCGCAACGCTTTCCGAGTGCCTGCGTTTGTTCTTGCCCCCGGGTGGAAGCCCGCGCGTGGTCAAGGGCGATGACGGCGTGTGGGCCGTTGAGCGCCCCGCCGTCAAACCCATCCAAAACCGCTGGGTCATGCTCACGCCCGAGGGTTTCGATTACACGCCGCCCAAGACCGCGGTCCGTCAGCGTCAGCTCATCGAGGCGCTCCAATGCGGCCCGGTCACGACGCGCGACCTCAACCTGCTCTACAACAGTATGTCGGCGACCATCAAGGCGCTCGAAAAACGCGGCGTCGTGGTGGTGGAGGAGCGCCGCGCCTGGCGTGGCTGCAGCGAGCAGACCACGCTGTCCTCGGCAAGCGGCAAGGCACCAGTCGCACTCACGAACGGCCAGCAGCAGGCGCTCGCGCAGATTGAGCGCGCCCGTCTGGACGCTCATGGAGACGTGGTGCTGGTCGACGGCGTCACCGGCTCCGGCAAAACCGAGGTTTATCTTTCGGCGATTGAGCGTGTGCTTGCGGCCGGCCGTTCCGCCTGCGTGCTCGTGCCCGAGATTTCGCTGACGGCCCAGACCGTCGGCCGCTTCCGCTCGCGCTTTGGCGAGACGGTCGCTGTGTTCCATTCGCGCCTTTCGGCCGGCGAGCGCCTGGACCAGTGGGACATGGTCGCCAGCGGTGCCGCGCGCGTTGTCGTCGGCGCGCGATCGGCGCTCTTTTGCCCGCTCAGCGACTTGGGCCTCATCATCATCGACGAGGAGCACGAGACCAGCTACAAACAGGGTTCCAGCCCGCGCTACCATGCGCGCGAGGTAGCGGCCGAGATGGCGCGCCGCTATCGCTGCCCGCTCGTGCTGGGTTCCGCTACGCCTTCTGCCGAGGCCCTCGACCGCTGCCGCCGTGGCACGTACAACGGCGCCACCTGGACGCGCGTCGAGATGCCCGAGCGCCCTGGACACGCAGTCCTGCCGACAGTCCGCATTGCCGACCTTCGCCGTGAGTTCTCGCACGGCAGCCGCTCCATGTTCTCAAAACCGCTGATGGAAGGCCTGGAGCGTGTGGTCGAGCGCCGCGAAAAAGCCGTGCTGTTGCACAACCGCCGTGGCTTTGCGCCATTCCTGATGTGCCGCGAGTGCGGCTGCGTCCCCACCTGCAATCACTGCTCCACCGCGCTTACGTATCATGAGCGCACGCACACGCTGCAGTGCCACACCTGCGGTTCGTCTTGGCGCGTGCAGCCGTATCCCGCGCCCACGAGCCGTTGCCCCAAATGCGGCAGTCGGTACCTGGCAAAAATGGGTCTGGGCACGCAGCAGATCGAGGACGCACTGCACCAGATGCTTCCCGAGGACGTCGCCATTATTCGCATGGATGCCGATTCCACGCGCGGCAAGGATGCGCACAAAAAGCTGCTCGAGCAGTTCGATGCCGCCGATTGCGCGGTGCTGCTGGGCACCCAGATGATCGCCAAGGGCCTTGACTTTCCCGAGGTCACGCTCGTGGGCGTGGTCAATGCCGACTTCGCCCTCAAGCTGCCGGACTTCCGCGCAGGAGAGCGCGCCTACGATCTGCTGGAACAGGTGGCGGGCCGTGCCGGTCGCGGCGATCGTCCCGGCGAGGTGATCATCCAGACCTACCTGCCCGAGGATCCGGTCATTCGCGCCGTCGCTGAGCACGACCGTTCGATCTTTACTGACTACGACCTGGATCAGCGCCGCGATGCGCTGTACCCGCCGTTTGTTCGCCTGGTCAACATCTTGGTGTGGTCGGCGAATCGAGACGACGCGCAGGACTACATCGCGCGCATCGCAAAGCTCCTCAAGCGCCGCTGGCATGCCGCCGCGCCCGACTTTTTGCGGGCGGGGAGTGCCGTGCCGCAGGTGCTGGGCCCCGCTTCGTGTGTAATCGAGAGAGCCAAGGACCGTTACCGCTTCCATCTACTTGTGAAGTCGCCTGTGGGGTACCATGTCTCTGATGATATCGACGCCTGCCTCAAAGAGGTGGGCTCCGTGCGCGGCGTGAGCGTGAGCGTTGACGTCGACGCCTATGATTTGATGTAACAACCCGAAAGGATGGCCATGGAAGCCAACGGAATCGTACTGTCGCCCGACCCTCGTCTGCGCCAGGAGTGCGCCGCCATCGAGGAGATCACCCCGGCGATCGAGGCGCTTGCCGAGAAGATGAAGAAGATGATGTTCGAGAACGGTGGTTGCGGCCTTGCTGCTCCGCAAATCGGCGAGCTCATTCAGCTCGTCACCATCGACTGCGACTACAGCGACAAGAACGACTACGATCCGTACGTGCTCATCAATCCCGTCATTGTTGAGCAGAGTGACCATCTGGTGCCGTTTAGCGAGGGCTGCCTGTCTATTCCCGGCATTAGCTGCGAGATCGAGCGTCCCGACCATGTCGTGGTCGAGGCGTACGACTTGGATGCCAACCTGATTCGCTATGAGGCCACGGGCGATCTGTTCTGCGTGTGCCTGCAGCACGAGATCGATCACCTGCACGGCAACACCATGTTCGAGCGACTGAAGCCCATGCAGAGGCTCAAGGCCGTCAAGGAATACCAGGACGCCCTGGCCCGCGGCGCTCGACCGGGCGAGACGGAGTAGGTCTCACCGTCCCCGGTGCTGAGCGCCCACATATCATCCCGTGCTCAAACATTCTCGCTTTGCTGCGAAACTGCGCGCGGGACGATATGTGGGCGCTCAGCACCGGGGACTGCGTTGTTCTGGCTCGGTTCGCCCGGGTGCCGTTGGGCCAGGGATGGGCGTCTTCGCTGATAATGCCTTTGTTGAGAGAGCTGCTTTTATTGCGGCTCTTTCTTTGTTTTGGGTATATTTGTTCTTGTTGAATTGTTCTTGCGGATGGGCTGGGTACTTGGCTTTCCGCTGTTATTTGTAGCCGTCTCGGCTCGTTATTGAGAGGAGACTAACTTTTATGCGTATTGTGTTTATGGGTACGCCTGATTTTGCTGTGCCTTCGCTGACTTCGCTTGTTGAGGCTGGCAATGATATTGCGCTCGTAATTACTCGTCCTGATGCTGTTCGCGGACGTGGTAAGAAGCTGGAGCCGTCTCCTGTTAAGGCTAAGGCGCTTGAGCTTGGGTTGCCGGTTATTGAGGCTAATCGTATGACGCCGGAGGTTGTTGAGGCTCTCCAGGCTGCCCAGGCCGATATTTTCTGTGTGGCTGCCTATGGCTGCATTTTGCCCGATGATGTGCTGCAAATGGCGCCGCTCGGCATTGTGAATGTTCATGCTTCTCTTCTGCCTCGTTGGCGTGGGGCTGCTCCTATTCAGCGTGCGATCCTCGCTGGTGATGAGGTTGCTGGCGTTTCTATTATGCGCATTGGGCATGGCGTGGATACTGGTGCTTATTGCGCCCAGGCGTCTACGTCGGTTGCCGGCAAGCATGCCGAGGCTTTGACCGTGGAGCTTGGTGAGCTTGGCGGCAAACTGCTGACTGATACGCTTCCTTCTCTTGCCGATGGCACTGCCGTGTGGACTGAACAGGATGAGTCGCTCGTCACTCATGCTGCCAAGATTTCCAAGCAGGAGATGCGTCTGGATCCGCAGATGGCGGCGTTCGATTGCGTGCGCCATGTGCTTGCTTCGTCCGATACCGCGCCTGCCCGTTGTGTGATTGCCGGCAAGACGGTTCGTGTGCTCGATGCTGCGCCGGCCGATGTGTCGCTTGGCGAGGGTCAGGTTCTCGTTCAGGCCAAACGTGTTTACCTTGGCCTATCCGATGGCTCGGTTGAGTTGCTCGAGGTTAAGCCCGATGGTAAACGTGCTATGGCCGCATCTGCTTGGGCTGCTGGCCTGCAGGGTGCCGATCTTATCTGGGGTGTTTTGTCATGAGCAAGCTGTCTCCCGCGCGCAAGCTTGCGCTCGATGTGCTGATGGAGGCCGATCGCCGCGGTATGTATGCGCGCGACGTGCTGTCCTCTCGCGCATCGGCCAAGGCTATTGACCAGCGCGATTCCGCTTTTGCCGCCCGCTTGGCGCTGGGCGTGGCCGCCACGCAGGGTATTTTGGACGAGTTGCTCGATCAGTTTCTCGATAAGCCCAAAAAGGTTGCGCCGCGCGTTCGCATGGCGCTTCGTATCTCGGCCTTCGAGATGCTCTACCTGCATTCGCCTGGCCGTGTTGCCGTAAGTCAGGGTGTTGAACTGGTTCGCTGCGGTGCTAAGTCCGCCGCCGGCTTGGCCAATGCTGTACTGCATAAGGTTGCGGATCACGTTGAGGACTTTGCTACTGCGTCCGATGTGGATGAGTCTGAGCGACGTTTGGTTCGTCTGTCGCGCCTGATGGGTCTACCTCGCTGGCTATGCGCTCGCATTATGGCGTCGTTTGACACTCCAGAGGGTGCGCTCGGCTTCGCCGGCAATCTGGCGCCCGCGCCGCTCGCTTTGCACGAGAACGCCTTTGCAACCAAACCTGATCCGTACCTATCGCAGCTTGTGGCGCCTGTGTTCCCTGGCTGCCATGCTCCGGTCGATGCTCAGGTTACGGTTTCGTCGGGCGTATTTGAGCGTGCTGCTGCCGTGGCCTCGGACCTTAACGCCCAGCTTATCGCCACAGCTGCCACGCGCCCTGGTAGCTGCCTTGAGATTGGTGCCGGTCGCGGTGCCAAGACATATGTGATGATGTGCCAGGCCAAACGTGCCGGCTACGACCGTCAGCACACCGCGCTCGATCTGCATGATCGCAAGTGCGATCTGAATCTCGCTCGCCTGCATAAGGCCGGTATTCAGGGCGTTCGTACGGTTTCGGGTGACGCTTGCGAGCTTGATGAAGTACTGACGTCGTTTGATGCCATGCTTGGCGAGCCGGTTAAGTTCGACACAGTCTTTATCGATGCGCCGTGCTCGGGCACCGGCACCATGCGCCGTCATCCTGAGATCCCGTGGCGTCTGACCGAAAAGGATGTGACGGTTGAGCTGCCCAAACTGCAGCTGACGATGCTCAAGGAAGCCGCCGCACGCGTGGCTGCCGGCGGCGATCTCATCTATGCGACGTGCTCGGTCTTCGACGAGGAGAACACGCAGGTCGTGGAAGCGTTCCTTGCATCTCCCGAGGGTGCCGGCTTTAGCGTGGCACCGCTTTCCGAGGCACAGATTCTGCAACTCCCCGAGTTCGATAAGGCCAAGAAGCTCGTATCCGTACGCCAGAACGATCGAGGCCTCTTCCAAAGCGTGCCGGTAAACGCCGATTCCTACGACGGCCACTTCTGCGCCCGCCTGGTCCACAAGTAACTACTAAGTTGCGGTGAAATAGGGATTGAATAGCGGCTTCCACCCGCCAAACAGTCCTTATTTCACCGCAACTCATAAGGAAACCTGGGTAGCTAAAGAAACGGCCCCGCGATCGGTGTTGATCGCGGGGCCGCGTTGTTTCTAGTGGCTATGCGGGCAGTTGGCGCAGCAGCCGCTGGTGGCGCTGGTGCTGGAGCCGCCGCTTCGCTGGTCGGTGTTGTAGAAGCCGCTGCCCTCAAATTTAATACCGCTGGCCGAGAACGTCTTGGCAGCCGGAGCGCCGCAGCTGGGGCACACGACCTTGGGGGTCTCGGACATGGGATGCTCAACCTCAAACACGTTGCCGCAGCTCGAGCACTTGTAATCGTAGCGCGCCATAATACTTCCTTTTCAGCACAAAGCGGGCAGATCGCTCTGCCCGCAAAAATTCAAACGTCTGTAACTGTACCCTATATCGGGGGTTTTATCACGGTTCGCCCCAGAATCTATGGTTGTTGCGCAGGAGCTGTGCGGTTTTGTTCTCGGCGGCTGCAATGTCCGCCTCATCGGCCTGCCAAGTCCAGTTGCCCGTGGCCACGCCCGGCACGTTCATACGTGCATCGTCGCCCAGCCCCAGAACATCCTGCAGCGGCATCATCACCAGGGGAGCGTCGCTTGCCAGCGCGTCGCTCATCAGCTTGGACGCCACCTCAACACCGCTCGGCTCGTCGCCGCCCGCAAAGGAGCGCGTGCACCAACCCGCGAGCGTCGACGTGTCGTGCGTCGAGGTGTACAGGATCTTTCCTGGCGTAGGGTGCACGCCGCAACGGACGTCGTAATCGCTAAACTCCAGCACGTCCATACCGGGGAAGCCGCAGGTCGAAGCCATGGCGCGAACGCCGGGCGTCAGGTAACCCAGGTCCTCGGCGATAAAGTTGAGCGGCCCCAGCTCGTCATAGGCGGTCTGGAACAGGTCCTTGCCCGGGCCCGCCAGCCAGCGACCTTCGGCGCAAGCCTTGCCCGCGGGAATGCTAAAGTAGCTGTGGAAGCCCAGGAAGTGATCCAGGCGCACGCGGTCGTAGAGCGAAAACGCGCGACGCAGGCGATCCATCCACCAGCTATAGCCGTTCTGCTTCATGTGGTCCCAGCGGAACGTCGGGTTGCCCCACACCTGGCCCTCGGGTGCAAAGTTGTCGGGCGGCGCACCGGAGATCTCGATTGCCTTACCGGTATCGGACAGCCAGAAGTTCTCGGGTTCGCTCCACGCATCTGCCGAATCGTCGGACATGTACATAGGAATATCGCCGATGACCTCGATGCCCTTCTTGTGTGCATAGTTCATGAGCTCGCACCAGGCCAGGTCAAAGCGGTACTGCATGTACGCCTGAAGCTCTGCCTCGTCGTGGAAACGCTTGTCGTCAATCAGATGCTCGTTGTAGCGCGCGACATCTGCCGGCCAATCGTGGCGCGACTCGCCCTCAAAGTATTTCTTGACGGCCATGTAGACGCAGTACTTCTCGAGCCAATCGGCATTGCGATGTTTAAACGCGGTGTACAGCGGATCGGCATCCTCGCCGCCACGGGCCTTCCAAGTTTCAAAGTCGGCCGCCAGCTCCTCGTGGCTTTCGGGCAGCAGGTCGATATTGCCTGCAAAGGCCGAAGGACCGGCGTAAGGGGAGCGGAAGAAGTCCGTCGGGTTGACAGGCAGGACCTGCCAGTAGCGCATGCCCATAGCGGCCAGATGGTCGATAAAGCGACGCGTGGGTGCGCCAATCGTGCCGGGCTTGCCGTCATCGGTGGGCACCGATGTGATATGGCACACAACGCCCGCGCCGTAGTCGAGCGGCTCTTGCAGACGCTGTTCGGCGTGGTGATAGATGATCGACGACCCCAGCGGATACAGATCGAGTGTGACGGTGCCATTGTGAATCTCGCACTCGTGACCACTAATCACATCGCTCGCGCATTCGCCGAGCGCCGGAATCGTCACGCGGTGTGAATTGCGCAGGCTGCGGTTGATGATAACCGTCGCGGCCTCACCGTCTTTACCGGTGCGCGTATAGGCGAGTACCTCGTCGTTGAGCGCGAAGGCCTTAATTTCACCATCGATCATAAACGGTAGGGCGCGGCGCATGGCCGAGGCGTTTTTAAGGATGGCGAGTGTATCGAAGTCGTGAAGGTCTTCCTTCAAAGGCAGCGTGCGGCGATTGCCCGGATCGGTGAGGCCCTCCAGGCCGTACTCATCGCCGTAATAGATCGAGGGCACACCGGGGAAGGTCATCTGCATGAGCGTGGCGAGCCAAAAACGGCTCTTAGCCAGGCCCATCGAGTTCTCGTCCAGGCGCCATTTGCTGCGCTCGCACTCGGGCAGCTGCGACTCGTCAGGGCCGCCGCCGAGCACCGAGATAATGCGCGGACGGTCGTGGCTCGAAAGCAGATTTAGTGCGCAAGACAGGGCCTCACGCGGATAGTTCTCGCGGAGGGTCTCGATATCTTCAGCCGCTTGGTAAGCGTTTTTGTAGCCCATCAAAAAGCCGATGACCATGTCGCGGAAGGGATAATCCATAGCCGAGTCGAGCTCGGAGCCTTGTAGATAGCGACGCAGATGGCCGTAGCTGATTTTGTTGGAGGCGTCTTCCCAGACCTCGCCGAGCAGCAGCGCGTCGGGCTTTTCGGCAAGTACTGCCTTCTTGATCTCGGTCAGGAAATCGTCCGAAAGCTCGTCGGCCACGTCTAGGCGCCAGCCATGAGCGCCGGCACGTAGCCATTTACGGATCACACCGTCCTTGCCCAGGAGCCGCTCGCGTACCAGCTCGGAGCTCTCATTGATGGCGGGCATGTTACCCACGCCCCACCAGCAGTCGTACGAGCCGTCCTCGTGGAAATAAAACGCATCGCGCCACGGTGAATCCTCGCTCTGCCACGCGCCCACGCCGGGGTAGTTGCCATAGCGGTTGAAATAGATGGAGTCGTCACCCGTATGGTTGAAGACGCCGTCCAGGATAATGGAAATGCCGAGCTTCTCGGCCGCCTGACACAGCTCGGTAAAGTCCTGCTCGGTGCCCAGGATCGGGTCGATCTTGGTGTAGTCGGCCGTGTCGTAGCGGTGGTTGCTCGCGGCTTCAAAGATGGGGTTGAGGTAGATTGCCGTAAAGCCCAGCTCGGCGATGCGAGGCAGGTCTTCTTGGATGCCCTTGAGCGAGCCGCCGTAGAAGTCCCAGGTCTTGATGGAGCCGTCCTCGGCGCGCTCGTATACGGGCGGCTCGTTCCAGTCCTCGACCATGCGGCGCTGGATTCCGTTGCGCGGTTTTTCGACCTCGGCCAGCGTGCGCTCGCGCCAGTTTTCGTCGCGGGCATAGCGGTCGGGGAAGATCTGGTACACCATGCCCTGCTCGTACCAAGCGGGACGGTTCTCGCGGTGCTTGTAGACGGTAATCTGGAAGGACGGGACCTCGGCGTAGTCGTAGGTTACGCCCTCGCCGCCGGTACGGCCCTGCGGTGCGCCCAGACGAACCTCGGGCTGGCCCTCGATATTGCAGATAAAGCTGTACCAGATAAGACAGGGCTCGGTGCACTTAAGCTCTACAGTAAATATGCCGTCGCCCTCGTGCGTCATGGGATACCGAGACTCACCGATCTCGTCAACCCAGGTACGCAGCGTAAGCGTTGCTTGGTTGGGATCGGCATCCTCTAGAATCACGGAGAGCGAAAGGGTAGTTCCTGTGGTCACAGCGCCAAACGGAGTGCGAAACTGCGGCAGACGGCTGTTGTGTATCAATCTCATAGTACGGTCCAGTTCAATAGAATCATGGCCTGCTGGTCATGGGCTTTACGCACAAGATGTAAGTATATCTGTTGTACACAGGCTGTATAAACAACATCCGTTTACCATCGGCGAACGGTTGTCCTAGATAATCGTTTTACCATGCAAATTATCGCGATATTCAAAACCGCCTATACCGATACTATTTGTAGCCAAACAAAAGTGCTTCGGTTTACTACGGCAAATTGAATGATCTAACCACAGTCATTTTGGTGATATTAAAACCGCAGGTAGAAGCGTTGTCAATTTCGAAGATTGCTCGTCGTGGTCGGCCGGAGCCATTTTGTCGTAGTAAACCGGCCCTCTTTTTAATATAGAAGTTCAACCAAGAAGAGGGCGCCTGATTGGGGCGCCCTCTTTTGCGTTGAGGATTAAGTTTTAATCGTCCGGATTAGTGGCGCTTTCGGGTGGCCGTTGCCTTGCGGACAGAGGTCTTCTTGGTCGGAGCCTTTTCCTCAGTGGGAGCGGCGGGGGAGACCGGGGCCTCCTTGGCGGGCTCGGGCTTGGCCTTTACCTCGGCCTTGGGCTCCTCTTTGGCGGCAGCGGGCTTGGCCTCGGATGCCTTCGGTGCTGGCTTGGCCTTTACTGCGGGCTTGTCCTCGGCCTTGGCCTCTGCCTTGGGAGCAGCGGCCTTGGTCGTGGACTTCTTGGCCGTCGTCGTTGTGCGCTTGCGCGTGGTGCTCTTGGCGGCGGGCTTGGCCTCGACGTTTGTCTCCGCCTTGGGCTCGGCGGCTGCCTCCTCGACCTTGACGGCGGGCTTTGCGGCAGCCTTCGGAGCGGCCTTGGTCGCAGTAGCCTTAGCGGCCGTCGACTTCGTTGCCGTGGTCTTCTTGGCTGCCATTGCCTTCTTGGCGGTTGTGGTCGTCTTCTTGGCAGCGGTCTTGGCCGGAGCCTTTGCCGCGGGCTTAGCCTCGGCGGTGGCGGTCTCGGCCTTTACCTCGGGAACGACCTCGGCTTCGGCGGCCTTTTTGGCAGCGGCGGTCGTGCGCTTGCGCGTGGTCGTTGCCTTGGCAGCCGTGGTTTTAGTCGCGGCGGCCTTGGTCGTCGTAACCTTCTTGGCGGTCGTCTTACGGGCCGTGGTCTTCTTAGCTGCGGGCTTTGCGGCGGGCTTGACCTCGGCCTCTGCCTCAGGAGCAACCTCAGCCTTCACCTCGGGCTCGGCCTTTGCGGGTTCAGCCTCAACCGGCTTCTCCTCGGCTTTGGGCTCGGGCTCCGGCTCCGGCTCGGCGGCCACCGGCTCAGCAACAGCCTCAGGCTCGTCGACAATAGCCGCCGGCCTTTCAATCTCCGGATGCATAAAGAAATACAGGTCCAGATACTTGTCTGCCGAACGCGTCCAGCTAAAGTCCTGGCTCATGGCCTGCGTCACCAGTTGGTTCCAGGCGTCGCGGTTATCCCAGAACAGACGCGCCGCGCGGAACACGGCGTCTCCCATCTCGTCGCCGTTAAAGTTGGTAAACGAGAAGCCCGTGCCCTCGCCGGTAAACTCGTTATACGGGATCACGGTGTCCTTCAGGCCACCGGTCTCGCGCACGATGGGCAGGGTGCCGTAGCGCATGGCGATGATCTGCGACAGGCCACAAGGCTCAAACTTCGAAGGCATCAGGAACATATCGGCGGCGGCATACATGCGCTGCGACAGCGCAGGATCGAACTCGATGCGTGCGGCCATGGTGCCGGGGTACTTGTCCTGGAAGTAACGCAGGCCGTCCTCGTAGTCGCGGTCGCCGGTGCCCAGCACGGCCACCTGAACGCCGCCGGCCAGAATGCGGTCGAGCGCGTACATGACCAGGTCCATGCCCTTCTGACGTGTCAGGCGCGTGACCATCACCATGAGCGGGCGGTCGTCGCGAACCTCGAGCCCCAACTCTTCCTGCAGCTTTGCCTTGCACACGGCCTTGCCGGAACGGTCCTCCACGGTGTAGTTGGCGGCAATGCGCTTGTCGGTCGCCGGGTCAAAACCTGCCACATCAATGCCGTTGAGGATGCCCTGCAGCGCGTACGAACGCTCGCGCAGCACGCCGTCCAGGCCCTCGCCAAACTCGGGCGTCTGGATTTCGTTGGCATAGGTGGGGCTCACCGTGGTGATGGCGTCGGCATAGCGCAGCGCGCCCAGCATGTAGTTGACGCTGCAGGCGTCGCAGCGCAGCTGCGAGGCGGCCGCGGGGATATGCGCCACACCCAGGATGTCCTCCATCACGGTGTCGCTAAACTGGCCCTGGAACGCCACGTTGTGGATCGAGAACACGGTCTTGACGCGGTCGTACAGCGGCAGGCCCTGGTAGAACTCGCGCAAAAACACGGGCGCCAGTGCCGTCTGCCAGTCGTTGCAGTGCAGGATGTCACACTCAAAGCCCTCGGGCAGGTGCTGCAGACTCTCGGTGATGGCCTTAGAGAAGAACGCAAAGCGCTCACCGTCGTCAAAGAAGCCGTACGGATAGTCGCGCGCAAAGTAGCGCTCGTTGTCGATGAACATATAGGTGACACCGTCGTGCTCGAGCTTCTCGAGACCGCAGTACTCATTGCGCCAGCCCAGGCTCACGTAAAAATCGGAGAAGTGCTCCATCTGCGCCTTGTACTCATCCTTGATGGTGGCGTACTTGGGCACCATCACGATAACCTCGGCGCCGGCGCGCACGAGCGCCGCAGGCAGCGAGCCCGCCACGTCGCCCAGACCACCGGTCTTCACAAACGGTGCGCACTCGGCCGAGGCAAACACGATTTGCATCTTTTTGCTGGAATCTGCCATATTGTCTCCCATGTTTCAATTCGAGAATAGCCGCCTGGCGCTAACCGGGCGGCTATTCTACATGTTACGAGCGATGTTGCGGTGCCAACGTTAACGTACGATGGTGGTGTCGGAAGTTAACGGAGCCTTGCCCAGCACCAGGATGTTCTCGGGCGTGCCGCGAAGCTCGGTGTTAGTGGGAACCACGTTGTTCTTGTCCAGAATGGCATTCTCGACGCGGGCGCCGCTCTTGATGATGCAGCTCTGGTTAATGATCGAGTTGGTCACCGATGCGCCTTCCTCAACCACAACGCCGCGCGACAGGATCGAGTTGCGCACGGTGCCCTTGATGATGCAGCCGGCCGAGATGATCGAGTTGCAGGCGTGGCTGCCGGTCGCATAGCGCGAAGGCGGCACGTCGTGAGCCTTGGTCAGGATCGGGCGCTCGGGATCGAAGAGCTGGTCGGCCACGGTCTGGTCGAGCAGGTCCATGCTGCGGCGATACAGCGACTTTTCGCTAAACACGCCCACGACCTCGCCCTTGTACTCGTAGCTGCACACGTCGATGTTGCCAAAGTCGCCCTGGAGTGCCTCGAGCAGGTCAAGATAGTCGGCGGCCTGGTAGTGGTCGATAATCTCGAGCAGCGTCTCGCGGTTGACGATGCAGCAGTCCATGGAGGCGTTGTCGCCGTACACGACGCCGGCGCTCACGCCCGTCAGGCGGCCGTTCTCGTTAATCTCGAGCTTGGTCTCGTCATCAACATTGCGCGTAGCCTTGCAGTACACCACGGTCATCTGGGCGCCAGAGTTCTCGTGCGCCTCGATGATGGT
This sequence comes from uncultured Collinsella sp., assembly GCA_958407995.1. Taxonomy (GTDB): domain Bacteria; phylum Actinomycetota; class Coriobacteriia; order Coriobacteriales; family Coriobacteriaceae; genus Collinsella. Next base: position 35,992 of record CATYJU010000012.1, on the reverse strand, counting down.
GTTGAGGTCCATGTTAAAGATGATGTTGGTGCCCATCATCACAACATAGGGCTTGTCCGAGCGCTGAAACAGCGTCTTGTTGGAGATGATGTCGCGCAGCAGGAAGCGCATGCCGCCCTTGGTGGTGCCATACGCGTTGCCGGGCACCATGAACAGGCCGCCCTTCTTGCGGTCCAGGCCCCAGTCCTTGCCCGAGCCCACGTGGTCGATCAGCGAGCGGTAGTTGCCCGGCATGACGACGCCGACGGTCTTAATGCCGGCATTCATCATGTTGGACAGCGGGAAGTCGATCAGGCGGTAGCGGCCCAAAAACGGAACGGACGCGATGGGGCGGTCCTTGAGCAGCACGCTGCCGTAGGACGAAGAGTAGTTAGCGGTGATATAACCGATGGCCTTGCGATTGATCATCGGATCATTCCCCCTTCCCGATAACGACGTCATTTCCAACGACGGCCGTATCCTTGGTGGTATCGACAGAGCCGAGCTTCACGCCCTCTTCGACCGTGGAGTTCTCGCCCAAAATAGCGCGGCAGATGTGCGCGCCGCTCTTAACGTGCGCACCCGGCAGCAGCACGGAGTCCTCGACCACGGCGCGCTCCTCGATGATGACATCGGTCGAAAGGATCGAGTGGCGAGCGGTGCCGTAGATCTTGCAGCCGTTGGAGACCAGGCAGTCGTCCAGGCGGCCGTCCGGGCCAATGTAGTGCGGCGGACGCGTGGTGATGTTGGACATGATGGGGAAGTGCTTGTCAAACAGATCGAACTCGGGGTTGTTGCCCAGCAGGTCCATCGAGGTCTCGTGGAAGCTGGCGATGGTGCCGACGTCCTTCCAAAAGCCGTGGAACTCGTAGCTGTAAAGGCGCTTGTTCTCGCCGAGCAGCTTGGGGATGATGTCCTTGCCAAAGTCGTGGCTCGAGCGCTGGTCCAGAGCGTCCTCCTCGAGCGCCTCGATCAGCACGTCGGCCGAGAAGATGTAGATGCCCATGGACGCGAGGTTCGAATCGGGCTTCTCGGGCTTCTCGGTAAACTTGGTGATGCGGCCGTCCTCGGGGTCGGTCGTCAGGATGCCAAAGCGGCTGGCCTCTTCCCACGGCACGGGCATAACGCTCACCGTGAGGTCAGCGTTGTTCTCAATGTGCGTCTTGAGCATCTTGCGGTAGTCCATGCGATACAGGTGATCGCCCGAAAGAATCAGGACGTACTTGGGGTCGTTGGCCTTGATGTAGTCGAGGTTCTGCGTGATGGCGTCTGCCGTACCCGCATACCAGGCGCCGCCGGTCTGCGTCTCGTACGGCGGCAGGATCGACACGCCGCCGTCGCGGCTGTCCAAATCCCACGCCTCGCCGGAGCCCACATAGGCATGCAGCAGGTAGGGGCGATACTGCGTCAGAACGCCCACCGTGTCGATGCCCGAGTTGGAGCAGTTGGAGAGCGAAAAGTCGATAATGCGGAACTTGCCACCAAAGCTAACCGCCGGCTTGGCGATCTTTTGGGTGAGTGCCCCCAATCGGCTGCCCTGTCCTCCTGCGAGGAGCATCGCGATGCATTCTTTCTTACTCATCGATTTCTCCTTCTGTCATCGATGTTTCTAACCCATTAGCGGTGGGCGCGGCGCCTGGTCGCGCCCACCGAATAATGCCGTGCGGCAAAGGGAGCTCGCGCGCCTTCTTTACGCGTGCCAGATCTCGTCGCGGTACTCGCGAATGGTGCGGTCGCTCGAGAACCAGCCGCTCGAGGCGGTGTTGAGCAGGGCCTTGCGGTTCCAGGTCTCCTGGTCGCCGTAGCTGCCGGTGAGCTTCTCCCATGCATCCACGTAGCTGCGGAAGTCCGCCATGACCAGGTCGGGGTCGTTGTTGTTCATGAGCTCGTTGTAGATGCTCTCGAAGTTGCCCGAAAGACCCGCAAAGGTGTTGTCCTTGAGCTCGTCCATCACGCGGCCCAGACGCTCGCGATCGTTGTTGAGGGTATCCCACGCAAAGTAGCTGTTGGATGCCCAGAGCTGCTCGACCTCGGGGGCGGTCAGGCCAAAGATGGCCTCGTTCTCGCGTCCGGCCAGATCGGCGATCTCGATGTTGGCGCCGTCGAGGGTGCCCAGCGTAATGGCGCCGTTCATCATGAGTTTCATGTTGGACGTGCCCGAGGCCTCCTTGCCGGCCGTGGAGATCTGCTCCGAGATCTCGGCGGCGGGGTAGATGAGCTGGGCGTTGCTCACGCGGAAGTTGGGGATAAAGCAGACCTTCATGACCTCGTTCACGCGGGCGTCGTTGTTGATGATGTCGGCCACGGAGTTAATAAGGCGGATGGTCTCCTTGGCAAAGGTGTAGCTCGAGGCAGCCTTGCCGCTAAAGATGAAGGTCGTCGGCGTCACGTGGAAGTTGGGATCGGCGATGCGACGGTTGTAGATGTCCATCACCTTCATGATGTTCATGAGCTGGCGCTTGTAGGCGTGGAAGCGCTTCACCTGAACGTCGAAGACGGTGTTGGGGTCGATGACCAGACCGGTCTCGGCCTTAACGTAGGCGGCCAGGCGCTCCTTGTTGGCGCGCTTGGAGGCACCCACGGCCTTCAGGAATTCGGTGTCGTCCTTAAACTCCTTGAGTTTCTCCAGCTCAAAGGCGTCCTTGAGCCAGCCATCGCCAATGGCCTCGGTCACGAGCTTGGCGTAGGTGGGGTTGGCCTCGGCAAAGAAGCGACGGTGCGAGATGCCATTGGTCTTGTTGTTGAACTTCTCGGGCGTCAGGGCATAGAAGTCCTTGAGCACGATGTTCTTGATGATGTCGGAGTGGATCTTGGCTACGCCGTTGACGCTGTGGCTGCAGATCACGGACAGGTTGGCCATGCGAATCTCGCCGTCCCACAGGATGGCGGTCTGACGCAGACGCTCCTGCCAGCCTTCCTGCGTGGTGTCGAACGACTCGTGCCAGCGACGGCTGATCTCGTCGATGATCTGGTACACGCGAGGGAGGAGCTTGGAGAACGTGCCGATGGGCCACTTCTCCAGAGCCTCGGGCAGGATGGTGTGGTTGGTATAGCTAACGACCCGCGTCACGATGTTCCAGGCGTCATCCCACTCGAGCTTCTTCTCGTCGATGAGGATACGCATGAGCTCGGGGCCGCACATGGCGGGGTGCGTGTCGTTGGTATGGATGGCCACAAACTGCGGAAGCAGCTCCCAGTTCTCGCCATGCTCCTTCTCAAAGGTGTCAAGCAGGCTGTAGATGCCGGCCGAGACAAACAGGTACTCCTGCTTCAGGCGCAGCAGACGGCCGTGCTCGCCGGCGTCGTTGGGGTAGAGGATGGCGCTGATGGCCTCGGCCTCGGCGCGCTCGGCGTCGGCAAGGGCATAGTCGCCGCGGTTAAAGGCCTCCAGATCGAAGTGCTCCTCGACCGGCTCGGCGGCCCAGACGCGCAGCTTGTTGACGGTCTCGCCGGCATAGCCCACAACGGGGATGTCATAAGGAACGGCCAGGATGTCCTGCGTATCCACCGTGCGGTAGAACGTGCGGCCGTTCTCCTCAAAGCCCTCAACACGGCCACCAAACTTGATCGTTACGGCCTTGTCCTGACGACGAACTTCCCAGGGATAGCCGTGGGTGAGCCACTCGTCGGTGGCCTCGACCTGGCTGCCGTTGACGATCTCCTGCTTAAACAGGCCGTAGCGGTAGCGCATGCCGTTGCCGTAGCCGGCGATGCCCTCGGCGGCCATGGAATCCAGGAAGCATGCGGCCAGACGGCCCAGGCCACCGTTGCCCAGAGCCGGATCGGGCTCCTGGTTCTCGATGACGGACAGATCGAAGCCCATGTCGTCGAGCGCCTCGGCGACCATGTCGCGCACGCCGAAGTTGAGCAGGTAGTTGTCGAGCAGGCGGCCGATCAAAAACTCGATCGAGAAGTAGTACACGCGCTTTTTGCCCTCGGCGGTGGCGCGAGCGTCACTCTTAGTGGCGACGGTGCGGGCCTTCTCGGCCACGAGCTTGGCCAGGGCGTTAAAGCGGTCGAGGTCGCTGGCGGCCTCGACGCTCTTGCCGCTGATGCTCATGACGGCATCGCGATAGAGCTCGGTAAACTCCTGCTTGTTGTCGAAGATCTTATTCATACGTTCCTTTCCCCCGGGGATATCTCCCGGAACGGTTATGACTTACATCCTACGCCCCAGAGGGGCGGGTAATTACAGCGGTAACGGCTTTGTTACGCGTCCTTGGCGGTCGACTTAGCAGAAGCTGACTTGGCCTTGGGAGCGGCCTTTTTGGTGGCTGCCTTCTTGGCCGTGGCGGGCTTGGCCGAAGCCTTGGCTGCGGGCTTGGCAGCCTTCGCCTTAGCCGGAGCCTTCTTGGCGGCCGCGGCCTTGGGCTTTACCGTGGACGTGCGCTTTTTGGGCGCAGCCTTGGGAGCCTCAACCACCGGCGGCTTATAGCTGCTGGGGCCACGGCGCTTAAGCACCACGCCTGCCAGGCCGGGTACCTTTATCTCAATGGAGTCCATCTGCCCGTTCCAGGGATAGGGCTCGCTCGAGCAGGTGTAGGGCTCCTCACCGGCGTATCCGCTGCCACCGAACTCGGGACGGTCGGAATCGAAGATGACCTCCCAGTCACCCTCGCGCGGCACGCCCACGCGGAAGCTCTCGTAGCTCGCCGGGTCAAAGTTGATCAGAATCACCAGGTCGTCATCGACGTCCTCGCCCTGGCGCACAAAGCTCACGATGGACTGCTTGGAGTTGTCCGCGTCGATCCAGGTAAAGCCGTCGTCGGTGTAGCCGCGCTCGTACAGGGCAGGCTCGGCGGTGTACAGGTGGTTGAGCGCCTTGATAAACGCCTGATGATGACGGTGGGTCTCGTACTCCTCGGTCAGGAACCACTGGATGGACTCGTAGTAGCGCCACTCAATAAACTGGCCGATCTCGTTGCCCATAAAGTTAAGCTTGGCACCGGGGTGCGTCATCTGGTAGAAAGCCAGCGTGCGCAGGCCGGCGAACTGGCGCCACCAGTCGCCCGGCATGCGGCCGATCAGCGAGCATTTGCCGTGCACGACCTCGTCGTGGCTCAAGGGGCAAATAAAGTTCTCGGTAAAGGCGTACATGATGGAGAACGTGAGCAGCCCGTGGTTGCCGGGGCGCCACGGAAAATCGGTCTGCATGTAGTGCAGGGTGTCGTTCATCCAGCCCATGTCCCACTTGTAGTGGAAGCCCAGGCCGCCGTCCTGCGGCGGGTAGGTCACGAGCGGCCACGCGGTGGACTCCTCGGCCATCATCATCACGTCGGGGTAGTGTGCCTCCACGGCGCAGTTGACCTGGCGGATAAACGCGCTGGCGTCCAAGTCCTCCTCGGTACCGTACTTATTGAACTTCTTTTGGCCGGGATCGTCGATGCCAAAGTTGAGGTACAGCATGCTGGACACGCCGTCCATGCGAATGCCGTCAACGTGGAAGTTCTCGAGCCAGTACAGCACGTTGGAAACAAGGAAGGAGCGGACCTCGCCGCGGGCGAAGTCAAACTTGTGCGTGCCCCAGTTAGGGTGAATCTCGTGCTCAAACAGCATGTGGCCGTTAAAGGTGGCAAGGCCATGGGCGTCGGCGCAAAAACCGCCGGGTACCCAGTCCATGATCACGCCGATGCCCGCCTCGTGGCACGCATCGATAAAGTGCATGAGCTGCTGAGGGTCGCCATAGCGCGACGTGGCGGCGTAGTAGCCGGTCGTCTGGTAGCCCCAGGAGCCGTCGAAGGGATGCTCCATGAGCGGCATGACCTCGATATGCGTATAGCCCATGTCGCGCACGTAGTCCACGAGCTCCACCGACAGGTCGTCGTAGGTGTAGAACTCGCCGCGCTGCGCGGGGAAGGGGTCCATGGGGCCAGGGTAGTTGCCGTACTCGTCCGGCTCGCCCTGTGGCGCGTCGCCGTGGCGCTTCCACGAACCAATATGCACCTCGTAGATGTTAAGAGGCTGCGACATGTGGTTGTGGCCGGCGCGGCGCTTGAGCCACGCGGCGTCATTCCATTTGTAGCCGTCGAGGGTCCACAGTACGCTCGCGGTACCCGGAGGGCACTCGGCCTTAAAGGCATACGGATCGGCCTTGTAGAGCTTTTCGCCCTCGTTGGTCTCGATAAGATATTTATAGAGCTGGCCCTGCTCGGCGCCAGGAATAAAGCCTTCCCAGATAGCGCTCGTATGCACGGGCACCAGTGGGTCGGCTTCTTCATTCCAGTCGTTAAATTCGCCAATGACATGCACGCTCTTGACGTCGGGCGCCCAAACGCAAAAGCGCCAGCCGCGCGTACGGTTCTGCGTGTCGGGGTGCGCGCCCATCTTTTCCCAGCTGCGCTCCCACGTGCCGATGCCAAACAGATAGACATCGTCCTTAGTGAGCTCCGGCGCGTGCGGGGCGGCTTTACGGGTAACGGGCTTTTTGGTTGCTGGCTTTAGCTTTGTATCGCTCACGTTTGATCCCATCATGACGCGGCAGCGTGTTGCCTTGGTGACTAGATGCGAAAGGTCCAAGGCTGCACGAATCGAAGGGACGGCGATAGTTCTATGATTCGTTCCACCTCGCGTGCTCGGTGGAACTTTCGGCACGAAATACGATAACACCTGTTCGTTACTTTTATGGAGAAAAGTGGATTTGCGGCGGTGTTTAATCGGCGAGCGCCATGTTTAGACCACTGGCAGAATTGCGATGGTAAAACTCTTGACAGTTTTACCAATTAGGGTTTCAAGATTGTTAGTCTGACGTCTGGTAAAACGTTTTTAGCAGGATGTTTACCATTTGACATTGAAAGGTTCGTTTATGTCCCAGACCGCCGCCCCCAACGTTGCTTTTATTTTCGATTGCGACGGCACACTGGTTAATAGCACCCCCGTTTGGGCCTATGCCCAGCCCGAGTTATTGCACCGCCACGGAGTTGACGTGACGGTCGACGATTTTGCCCAGTTTGAGCATTTGTCGCTCGAGGACGAGTGTCAGGCCTACCACGACACGTGGGGCATTGGTGCGAATGGCGAGGAACTGTATCGCGAGCTGGGCGAGATTTTGATCGATGGCTACTCCAAGGTGCCGCCGCGCGAGGGGCTCCTGGCGTTTTTGGAGCAGGCGAAGGAGGCGGGCATTGCCATGTGCGTGGCTACGTCCACGCCGGCCGAGCTGGTTAAGTCTGCGCTCGCTGGCGCCGGGCTCGATGCCTACATGGAGTTTGTGACCACCACCGGCGAAGCGGGACGCTCCAAGCAGTTCCCCGATGTGTACGAGTTGGCGCTGTGCCGCCTGGAAGAGCGCCATGGGTGCAAGTTTGAGCGCGCCTGGGTGTTTGAGGATGCCGTCTTTGGGCTTAAGAGCTCTGGGGTCGCTGGCTTTAAGCGTGTGGGTATTTATGACCCGGAAGGTCGCATGGAGCGCGAAGAGGTACGCGCCAACTGCGATTTCTTTATCGACAGCTACGAGGAGCTTGACCTTGCCCGTGTGCTTACTTTTGAGGGATAGGCGAGGGCTGTGGTTTGTAAGGTATTAGTGGTCTGCGGCTCGCCCGTGGTGGCGAGCGCGGATCTGTTGCGTAGGCTAGCAGGGGAGTGCGACCACGTCATCGCTGTGGACCGCGGCCTGGATGCTCTGCTGGGTGCCGGTTTGAGCTGCGACGTATATGTGGGGGATGCCGACACGGTGAGCGACGCAGGCCGCGCGCTGGTCGATGCCGCCACCGACTTTGAAGTTGAGCGCCACGACCCGTACAAGGACTATACCGACCTGGCACTGGCGCTCGATTCCGTCCGACGCCGCTGGCCGGGTGCCGAAGTGGTTGCGACCTGCGCCACGGGCGGCCGCCCGGATATGGCCCTATCCGTGCTGGGCTTGCTTGCAGGCTATGATGACGCCCCAGTCTGGATTGCCGAGGACAAGGTGGTTTCCCGCATCCTTCGCGCAGGCGAGTCGTGGACCATCGAAGGCGCCGAGGGCAAGACGTTCTCCATCATCGCAATTGCCCCCAACACCAAGGTAAGCGAACACGGCCTAGAATGGGAGCTAGACCACAGCCCCCTGGGCCTGTTGGCCGACACGGGCATCAGCAACGTCGTCAGGTCAACAGCCACAATCCAAGTCCACACTGGCACCGCCATCGCTTACCTATATCAATAGGCTCAATCGGCATTTAAAGTCTCACCCAAAAAAGTCCTTGCACGTCGAGTCAACTTCCCCTATAGTATCTCCTCGTCACGGGGGCGTAGCTCAGCTGGGAGAGCGCTTGACTGGCAGTCAAGAGGTCAGGGGTTCGATCCCCCTCGTCTCCACCATCGTGAATGCAAAGGCTTTCGGTATCCCGAAGGCCTTTTTTCATGCCTAAAATTCCTCGCGCCATAAACCCAGCCTTCGCCAACAAAAAGTTGCACAATTTATTTCCCATGTCTGTACATAGTTTGTTATCCAAACGCAATTACCAATGCAGCTCGCTGCTCCAGTTGGGCTTCAGGAACGCTTCCAATAATTGCCAGCACCCCAATAACCTGCGCCAACGTGAACAACATCCCAAAACAACCCCCTTAAGCACGCCAAATGAACGATATGTTGTCCGACACAACCCAAATCAGTTTTACTAACAGCTTGTGCTAGGATACCTAACGTTACATGAGTTCATCTGTGCTCGCGGCTCCAGCAAGTTGCAAAGCGCAGGGTCGATCATCATCCGGCCGTAACGGCGGTGCCAGAAACACCACGAGCTCCAATATCGATTGCCATGCGCGATTTTGCATTAGTTTTTGTGGCTTTTTATAAGTTCGCATTACGCTGTGCAATAAGTTGCGTTCGGCAAACCACAGCAGTCCTGCAGCTGTTTGCGTGCGGTTCAGTTTTGTACCCGCTTGACTGGGTCGCACGCAGCCAGCTGGGGTCGCGGTTATTTTTGCGATACACGTCCGCGTCTCTAGCAACTGCACTCATACATACCGTTCACGGTGGGGCAGAGCCACGTGCTTGTCTAACTGGGCTCAGGGTTTGAATATGGAGCGCCTTCGCGCACAAGCGCCCTGGCGAAGCCATACCCAAACCCCGTGAGCCACACGTAAGACAGCAAGGGGGTGGTGCTCGTGTGGTATGTGATCCAGGTCATTAACGGTCGCGAAGACGTAATGTGCGAGCGCATCGAGCGCATGGTGCCGGCGAGTGCCATGCAAGAGCTCTTTTATCCCCAATTTCAAACCGAGATTAAAGTACGGGGCGAATGGGTCAATACGACCAAACCACTCTTTCCCGGTTATCTTATCTGCGATACGGCCGATCCCCGCACCGTGCAACAGCATCTGCTGCGCATGGACGACTTTGCCCGGGTGTTATCTCAGGATGGTCAGTTTGTGCCGCTGGCAAAAGAAGAGGTCCAGCTTATTGGCGGATTTACGCATAAGGGAGACCGTGTGGTGCCCATGAGCGAGGCCCTGAAAGACGGTGACCAGGTCGTAGTTACGGCAGGTCCGCTGCTGGGCCACGAAGGCCTTATCAAATCCATTAACAGACGCAAGAGCACTGCTTATTTGGAGCTCGATCTGTGCGGCCGACGCGTAACCACTCGTGTCGGCCTTGCCGTGCTTTCGAACGAGCAGCGTGCAATGCGAAACCTTAAAAAGGCGATCGCCTAGCTGCTGGCGACTGCTTAACGGAAAAGGGAGGATCCCCGGGGGCCGGGGATAACGGGATCAATAGGGAAGAGAAGAAGAGTTTTGAACACCGAATCTAAGAGCGCAAAGCAAAAGGGGAAGCTGAGCGCCTTCGAGCCGTATGCGTTGATGGCATATGACATTGCGGCGACTATTATTGCAGTGTTTGTCGCATCGTGGGGAACGCAGCATTGGGCGACGCTCAGCGGAGCAGCCGGCGCATGCCCGGCTATTCTTGTGCTTGCGCTTGTTAACGTTGTCGTCTTTTGGTTCTTCCACATGTATAGCAGCTTATGGCGCTATGCGAGCATTTCCGAGGCTGGACGTATTGTTGCTGCTGTAACGGTAGGCTCAGTCATTGGCGACGTTATCTTTAACGTGTTATTCGGCAAGGGCATGTCGCTCCGCGAGGATGTTATGGCATGGGCCGTTGTGCTCATCATTTGCGGTGGCGGACGCTTTGCCATTCGCGCCATTTATGGCAGCCAGCTCTGGCGATTTAAAAGCAATTCCGATGCGCATCTCCCGCGCGCGCTCATCGTAGGAGCAGGGGAGACCGGCTCTCTCTCCATCAAACGTATGCTCAACGGAGACCCTGATATGATCGGTGATCCGGTTGCCGTTGTCGACGATGACCCCAACAAGCAAAACCAGCGTATTCATGACGTTAAGGTTTGCGGTACTTGCGCCGATATCCCTACTATTGCGCACGATTGTGAAGCGGAGCAGATTGTCGTGGCAATTCCGAGCGCCACGCATGAAGAGCGTCAGCGTATCTACGACCTGTGCATGAAGACAGGTCTTAGGGTCCTCACGCTCCCCAATGTCCGCGATATTCCGCAGGATGGTGTAGGCAGGGTTGCCCTTCGTGAGGTCGAAATCAGTGACTTGCTTTCTCGCGAGGAGAAGTCGCTTGACCTTAACCAGATAGGTTATGTTACCGGTAAGCGCATTTTGGTCACGGGCGGCGGCGGATCTATTGGCTCAGAGCTTGTACGTCAGTTGCTTCCGGCAAAACCTGCGCAAATCGTGTTGTTCGACATTTACGAGAACACTACCTACGAGCTATATCACGACATCATCAAGACCGCTCATGATCAAGGCACTGATATTCAAGTCTATATCGGCTCCATTACGCATCTCCCAGCGATTGCCAAGGTCTTTGAGAAGTACCATCCTCAAGTTGTTTTCCACGCTGCAGCCCACAAGCACGTTCCTCTTATGGAACACAACGCCCGCGAGGCAATCGAGAATAACGTTTTTGGCACGCTCAACGTCGTGCGTCTTGCCGACAAGTACCAGTGCAGCCATTATGTGCAGATTTCTACCGATAAGGCGGTTAATCCCACTAACGTAATGGGTGCCACCAAGCGTATGGACGAGATGATCGTTCAGTATTACGCGGCAAACAGCAAGACCATCTTTACGGCTGTTCGCTTTGGCAATGTTCTGGGTAGTCATGGATCGGTCATCCCGCTGTTTAAGCGCCAGCTTCGTGAGGGTGGCCCTATCACCATTACGCACAAGGACATCACGCGTTACTTCATGACCATCCCGGAGGCTAGCAAGCTTGTCATTACTGCCGGCGCTTTGGCGCATGGCGGCGAGATTTTTGTATTGGACATGGGCGAACCTGTCAAGATCTACGACCTCGCCATCAACCTTATTACACTGAGCGGTCTTAAGCCTGGCAAAGATATCCAGATCAAAGAGGTCGGTCTGCGTCCTGGCGAAAAGATGTACGAGGAGCTCCTTATGGACAACGAGCAGCTCCTGCCTACCGAGCATTCCGAGATTCGCATTTCCACAGCCGAGGCCGACAAGATGGAAGAGATCAAAGACAAGCTCGAGAAGCTTCATGACTGCCTTGACAAGGATAATGACACGGTTAAGTCCGTTCTCGCCGAGGTTGTGCCTACGTATCATCCGCAGTTTAACGATTAGGGATAAGGAGTCACGATGGACATTAAGCCCTTTGAGAACAAGGTTTGGCTAAGCTCGCCTACCATGCACGGCGATGAGCTCAAATACATTACCGAGGCATATGAGACCAACTGGATGTCGACGGTAGGCGAGAATATCAACGAAATCGAACGCCAAATGGCCGAAAAGATTGGTTGCGGCTATGCCGTTGCCCTTTCTTGCGGTACTTCTGCCTTGCATCTTGCCATGAAGCTCGCTGGAATTAAGCCCGGTGATGAGGTCCTTTGCAGCGATATGACGTTCGACGCAACGGTGAACCCAGTTGTTTACGAGGGCGGTGTCCCTGTATTTATCGATACTGAGCGAGACACTTGGAATATGGATCCCGTCGCTCTTGAAAAGGCCTTCGAACTGCATCCGACTGCAAAAGTCGTTGTGGCGGCGCATCTTTACGGAACGCCTGGCAAAGTCGAAGAGCTTCGTTCAATTTGCGATGCGCACGGGGCTGTCCTTGTTGAGGATGCTGCTGAGTCACTTGGCGCCACGTATAAGGGTCGTCAGACTGGTACGTTTGGTGACATCAGCGCCATTAGCTTTAACGGCAATAAGATCATTACCGGTTCCGCTGGTGGCATGCTTTTAACTGATAGCAAAGAGGCAGCCGATAAAACGCGCAAATGGTCAACCCAGTCTCGTGAAGCCGCTCCCTGGTACCAGCATGAGGAGCTTGGTTATAACTATCGCATGAGCAATGTAATTGCCGGTGTCGTGCGTGGCCAGATTCCGTATCTGGAGGAGCATATTGCCCAAAAGAAGGCTATTTACATGCGTTACAAAGAGGGCTTTAAGGGTCTGCCGGTGAGCATGAACCCCTATGACCCTAACGTTTGTGAGCCGAACTTCTGGCTTTCTTGCCTACTAATAGACCCTGACGCAATGTGCAAACAGGTTCGAGGCGAGAGTGAGGCACTTTACGTAAGCGAGCCTGGCAAGAGCTGTCCTACCGAGATTCTTGAGGCTATTGCTGCCTTTAACGCCGAGGGTCGTCCAATCTGGAAGCCTATGCACATGCAGCCTATTTATCGCATGAATGCTTTCGTAACGCGCGAGGGCAATGGTCGAGCTAAGACCAACGCGTATATTTCCGGCGGTGCAACGGGTACAGATGGCTTGCCTTTGGATGTAGGCGCCGATATCTTCCATCGTGGTCTCTGTCTGCCCTCCGACAACAAGATGACGCCCGAACAACAGGACGTGATCATCGAAGTGATTAGGCGTTGTTTTGAGTAGGTCGGGTAACGAAACTTTCTACCAACGTTATGGTAAACGGGTCATTGACCTGTGCCTGTCTCTTGTCCTGCTTATTCTCTTCTGGTGGGTACTGGCAATCGTGGCAATTCTGGTGCGTGTGAAATTGGGCGGCCCCGTGCTGTTCAAACAGCCTCGCCCGGGCAAGGATGAAAAGATATTCAAGCTGTATAAGTTTCGTACTATGACAGACGAGCGCGACGAAAAGGGGAATCTTTTGCCCGACGAGGTGCGCTTGACAAGGTTTGGTAAGGCTTTGCGTGCGACGAGCTTGGATGAGCTGCCAGAGGTGCTCAACATCGTGCGAGGCGAGATGGCTATTATCGGGCCGCGTCCGCAGCTGGTGCGCGATATGGTGTTCATGACGCCCGAACAGCGCAAGCGCCATTTTGTGCGGCCGGGTCTTTCTGGGTTGGCCCAGGTGAACGGGCGTAACGCCATTGCCTGGGATGACAAGCTTGCCTACGACCTGGACTATATCGAGCATATTACATTCGCGGGTGATGCCGCCATTTTCTTTAAGACCCTCGCCAAAGCCTTCTTGAAACATGAAGGCATTACCGAGGACGGCATGGCCACCTCCGCCGACTACGGCGACTATTTGCTTGCCGAGGGCCGCGTGACGTGCGAAGAGTACTACGACCTGCAAGAGCAGGCGAAGAAACTATTGAACGAAACGGTCGTGATTCAGTGAGGGAAAACGCTCAGGAGTTCGGCCTTGTATCCGTCGTAATGCCATCGTACAACTCTGAAGACTTTATTGCGGAAAGCATAAAGAGCGTACAGTCGCAGACATACGGCGACTGGGAGTTGCTGATCGTTGACGATTGCTCGACGGACACTACCTTCGCCGTCGCTGAGGCCATAGCTAAGGATGACTCGCGTGTTCATGTTTTCTCAAACGAGCGCAACTCGGGTGCGGCGTGTTCGCGCAACCGTGCCCTGCGGGAGGCGAAGGGAGACTGGATTGCCTTCCTGGACAGCGACGACATTTGGGTGCCGGAGAAGCTAGAGAGACAGCTCGCGTTTATGCGGGAAAACGGCTGCGCTTTCTCATATACGGAGTATGAGACGATGGACGAGGGGCGGAGAGTCCCAAGGGCGTCGCTTCTCGGGGCCTGCGCTAATTACGCACTCAGGCATGCGCCGTTATTGCTGGCCAGGGTGTTTGACCGTAATGTACGATGCGCATGAGGTCGGCCTGGTGCAGATAGCCGACCTGAAAAAACACAACGACTATGCCATGTGGCTGAAGGCGGCCAAGAAAGCTGACTGCATGCTGTTGCCCGAGGTGCTCGGGCGATATCGGGTGAGAACGTCTTCCGTTTCGCACGGAGTTGGACTCAGGGGCCAGGTCGCTCATCTCTACGTTCTCTGGCACGAGGGCGAGGGCATGTCGGCTCCGTTCGCTTGCTGGAGGACATTCATAAATCTGGTTTTTGGTGCGTACAAGAAGATGAAGTACGTCAACAACTGTGACTGAACATGCGAGGCAAGGCTTTCTATAGATGGAAATAACTAAACAGATAAAGACGGTCGGCATTATCGGACACTTTGCTGAGGGGCTCGACATGGCGGATGGTCAGGTCGTAAAGACTCGAACTGTCCGCGAGTTGTTGCGCGATGTCTGCGGGAATGAGAATGTCAGATCTGTCGACACGCGTGGGTGGCAGAAGCACCCGATTTCACTTATTCGTGAGTGTACTGAACTCGCGAAGTTCTCTGATGTCCTCATTATGCTTCCGGCCCATAACGGACTGAAAGTCTTTGCGCCGATGCTCATTAACTTGCGAAAGCGACATGGCTGTAAAGTCGTGTATTCAGTCATCGGCGGGTGGCTCGCCGAATTTATAGCCGGACAGTCTTTGCTCACGAAGAAGCTCAAATCGTTCGATGCGATACTGGTTGAGTCCCAACGAGTTAAGGCTCTGCTCACCGATCAAGGCTTCGAAAACGTGCTCGTCGCATATAACTACAAGCGCCTGCCACTTCTCGAATCCTCCGAACTCGAGAAGCCATCCGGTGAGCCATGGCCTTTAGCGGTCTTCTCCCGCATCTACGAGGACAAAGGCATTGACGACATCGTGTGGGCTGTGCGCAAGGCGAACAGCCAGCTTGGTCGTCGCGCCTTCAGGCTCGACATTTACGGAAACGTCCTAGCCGAGTACAAGGAGCACTTCCACGCGCTCATGGCAGACTGCGACGTCTCCGAGGTCGCCTACAAGGGCGTGGCGCCCGCGGGCGAGAGCACTTCGGTCCTCAACGGGTACCTTGCCCTGGCCTTTCCAACGAGGTGCCCGGGCGAAGGCGTCCCAGGCACCGTGGTCGATGCTTACTGTGCCGGTATCCCCGTAATTGCGTCGCAATGGCCAAGTTATGCCGAGATGGTCCAAGAAGGCGAAACGGGCTTGACGTATGAATTCTGCAATCGTGAGGCGTTGCTGGATATCCTACTTAATCCCAGGCTGCCCAAGCAGCTGCTTGAAATGAAAAAATCTTGCCTTCACAAGGGGCACGACTACTCGTACGAAACGGGCTTGAGGACATTCAAGCTTCTTGTTGAAAGCAATTTCGATGTGCACAAACAATAAACCTCAGCGACTGCTCTGCATTGTGTCGAATATGGACACAGGTGGTGCTGAAACATTCTTAATGAAGATGTATCGACAGCTAGATCGAACGCGTTATCAGATGGACTTTGTTGTTTCCGGCGATAAGCGAGGCTATTACGAAGACGAAATCGAACGCCTTGGAGGCAGAGTTTTTAGAATCACTCGTAAAACGAAAGATTTTTCTGCCTACCGACGCGAGCTCACACTTGCAGTTCGTGATGATGGATGCCCCAACGTGCTTCGTATTGGATCGGATGCACTTTCAGCAATAGATCTCTGGGTTGCCAAGAAAGCGGGTGCATCTCGACTTTTTATGCGTTCAAGTAACGCCAGTGACGGCAAGGGTGTTATTGGTCAGTTTATTCAGAAAGCTATTCGCCGCCCTTTGACCTCAATTGCAGATGTAAAGATTGCACCTTCTGACCTTGCTGCCGAATATGCTTTTGGTCCTAAAGCCATTAGGCGAGGTGAAGTTCGATATCTTCACAATGCTCTTGATCTTAATCAATATCAGTTTTCTCTTGAAATGCGTAGGTCAATTCGCAATGAACTCGGTTTAAACGACAATTCTCTTGTTGTTGGACATGTTGGGCGCTTTACTGCTCAGAAGAACCATGAATTCCTTCTTAAAGTATTTGCTGAATTACTAAAACAAAGATCTGACGCCCGTCTCGTGTTGGTGGGCATGGGAGAGCTTGAGCACAATATTCGTGAGAAAGCAAAAGTTTTGGGAGTACTTTCTAATATCATTTTTACTGGCCTGCGCTCTGATATCCCGGCTTTATTGTCTGCATTCGATGTTTTCGTTCTGCCATCATTATATGAGGGCATGCCAAATGTCGTAATTGAAGCTCAGGCCGCAGGCCTTCATTGCGTCGTTTCTGACACGGTAACGAGAGAAGTAAATGTCACAGGCGATGTTGCGTTCCTGCCCTTTACTGATACTGATCTTTGGGTTAATTCGGTGTTGTGTGCTGGCGAAGCAGCAAGAGTTGATAAACGAAATCAGATGGCAGATGCCGGTTATGACATCAATGAAGAAGTCAAGCGATTCGTTACCCTGGTCTATGGAGCCGACGATAACGCTCGGGAGTTACAGTAAATGATTCCATATTTAACCTTTATCATCATTGCTGGAATCGTTGCCCTTATCTATAGGGGCGTTTGCGAGGGCGGAGATATCCGAAAGAGCGATGGGCTAAAGGATGTTAACTGGACGCCTTACGCCGCCTGCCTTTGCGTCGCCCTTATCTGTTTCGTGGCTGTCCGCGATATTACAGTCGGAGCGGATAATCCAAATTACCTCGGATCCTTACATTACTATGCGGGCATCTCGTGGGGTGAGGTGTTTACCGCTAAGCTCGTATGGCCATACGATTATGAACCGCTTTACTTCCTGCTTACGAAAATTTGCGCTCATTTCTATTTATCTGACCATGCATTCTTTTTTATTATCGGTATTTTGATTTATCCACTGGTATTTGATTTTTTTATACGCTATAGCGAATCTCCCTATGTCAGCTTTCTCATCTACTGCGCTTTAAGCCTCTTTGCATATAGCCTAGGCGTTTACCGCCAGATGATTGCTCTTTCGATTTGTTTATTTTCAACTCGTTGGATCGACTCTAATAAACCAATTCCATTTGTTCTCACCATAGTTCTTGCCATGGCCTTCCATTCATCATCGATATGCTTCGCTCTTCTCTGGTTTTACAAAAAAATAGATGTAATGCACTTACTTAAGATTGCGATTCCTGTCTCCTTTCTCTTCCTTGCTCTTGGGCGCGCTTTGGCAATGGTGGCTGTAAAGATTTTTCCGCAGTATGCTCATTTTGTTGGTTCTAAATATGATGTTGAAGGCGGAAGCTTTAGCATGCTCGTCATTCTCTTATTTGTGGCGGTTGTTGTTCTTTACGCGCTTCGAGATACGAATGATTTCGAAAAAAGTCCTCAAATGGTGAAGGTCTCTATTTTTGCGCTGAGTCTAGCGCTGTGTCTCCAGGCTGCATCATATTCAATGGTCATCATGGGACGTGTTCTCTCTTATTATTCTATTTTCTTAGCCATTCTTATTCCTTATTTGATGATGCATTGTTTTGGCAGACATGGACGAGTGCTGAGTTTTTATTTCGTAGTACCCATCTCCATCGCTTTATTTGCCAACAGTATGGCAACTTTAATTTAGTCATCCACTGTAATTCAGGAGTTTCAAGTGAACAAGCTTTCAAAGTTTATTAATAACCCTTGGATAGCATACGTTTTTGCTGCTGGATATGGGCTCACCAATTGGGTCCCCGATGAGCCCCATCTAAAGGCAATGTTTAGGGGGACGGTTGGTGAAAAGCTCGATCTTAAAAATCCAAAGACATTCAATGAAAAGCTTCAGTGGCTTAAATTGCATGATAAGAACCCCCTTTATAACACTCTAGTGGATAAGTATCGAGTGAAACCTTGGGTCGCGGAGCGTATCGGCGTGGAGCATGTCACCAAGACCTACGCAATGTGGGAGGAAGTTGAGGATATCGATATCCACGATCTTCCTGACCGCTTCGTCCTCAAGACAAATCACGATTGCGGAGGCGTTGCCATCTGCAGCGACCGAAGCACCTTTGATCTCGATGCTGCGAAGAAGAAATTGGCGAAGCACCTTAAGACCAATTACTTCTGGCGTACTCGAGAGTGGCCATATAAGGATGTCAAACCATGTGTTTTCGCCGAGGAGTATCTTGATCCTGCTGAGGGCAAATGCGATCTGACTGATTACAAGATTATGTGTTTTGATGGAAAGGCCTGCTGCGAGTTCACTTGCACCGATCGATCCGAGGGCGACTTGCGCGTTGATTTCTTCGACCCCGAATGGAACCATCTGCCGTTTACCAGGCATTATCCCAACGCGGACATTCCTCCGAAAGCACCTGTAAGCTTGAAACAAATGGTTTCTGACGCTGAGCTGCTATCAAAGGAGATTCCGTTCGTTCGGGCCGACTTTTATGAGGTTGCCGGTCAGTATTACTTCGGAGAACTGACATTCTTCCCAGGCGGTGGTTTTGAGGAGTTCGACCCTTCCTTGTGGGATGAAAAGCTCGGCTCCTGGATACAACTCCCCGATAGTATCGGGGGGGGGTGCTTCCAAAATGAAACAACGATATTGTGGGTCCATGGCATTGTGAAACGTGATAACTCTCCGGCAGACTATAAGGTCAGCTGTTTTAATGGCGTACCAAAGCTCATCGAAGTTCATCGCGGGCGTTTTTCCAACCATACGTGCGACTATTTCACTCCAAGTTGGGATTCCCTGCCTGATCTCGAATGGGGCGACATACCCAAGTCCAATTATAAGATCCCTGCTCCTTCGAGACTCAACGAGATGCTCAATTACAGCTCAGTTCTTACCGAAGGGTTCCCAGAAATGCGCGCTGATTGGTATTTAGCGGGGGATAGGCTCATCTTCGGCGAGCTTACGCTTTTCAACGATGGCGGGTTCGGCGCTATAGATGATGCGGACGACTCTCTTCTTGGTTCCTTTATTGATCTTGACTTAGCTTTTGGGAAAAAATGATTGAAGGAAGATGACTGACGAATTAACTCAAAAGGCTTCTTCGGCTACCAAATGGTCCCTTGTGACCGAGGTGGTCGTTAAGCTAATATCACCGCTTACCCAGATCGCCCTTGCGCATATTCTTGCGCCAGAGGCTTTCGGTGTTGTGGCTACCGTTACCATGGTAACGAGCTTCGCGGACATGCTTTCGGATGCGGGTTTTCAGAAATACCTCATCCAGCACGAGTTCAGGGACAAGTCCCATCTCTTCCGAAGTGCTAACGTCGCCTTTGTGACGAACTTGTTCGTCTCCTTAGCACTCTGGTCTCTCGTAGCTTTATTCAACGAGCCTCTTGCTGCCCTTGTGGGCAACGATGGCCTTGGAATCGTCCTCATCGTCGCTTGTGCTTCTCTTCCCCTTACCGCCTTGAGCAGCATCCAGCTTGCGCTGTTTCACAGGGCCTTCTCCTTTAAGGAGTTATTTGTCGTCAGGGTCGCAGTGGCCCTCGTCCCTTTGTTTGTTACTGTACCCTTAGCGCTTCTCGGTTTCGACTTCTGGTCGCTTGTGATCGGCACTATTATCGGCAACTTGGTGAATTCTCTAGTATTGACCCTTAAGTCGGATTGGAAGCCTTCCCTTTTTTTCTCATTTGCCGAATTGAAGGAGATGCTGTCATTCAGTTCATGGACGCTTCTCGAGCAGTTTTCCATTTGGCTTACGTCTTGGATGGGAACTTTCATCGTAGGCTCCCTGTTAACTCCGTACTACCTTGGTCTTTACAAGACATCAATCTCGATGGTTAATACCGGCATGGGCATCATCACGAGTGCGACAACTCCCGTGCTATTTGCTGAACTATCTCGAAGGCAGAGTGACGATGAATCGTTTCAGCTCGCCTTTTTCCACATGCAGGAAAAGGTCGCCTTGTTCGTCGTTCCTCTGGGTTTCGGGATTTTTCTTTACCGTGACTTCGTGACTAGCCTCGTGCTTGGACCGCAGTGGTCTGAGGGCTCTTTGATGTTTGGTCTATGGGCCTTAAGCAGTGCCGTAGTGATTCCGATCGGCTATTATGCAAGCGAGGTCTTCAGAGCTAAGGGCAGACCAAAGCTATCCTTTGCCTCGCAGGTCTCCTATCTCCTAGTCATGGTTCCAGTAACTTACTATGCCGCATCCCTCGACTTTAATGAGTTTGCGCTCTATAGCTCACTTTTACGTCTGGTAGCCATCGGAATCGACGTCTTCATCCTCAAAGCCTTTATTAAATTCCCTGTTGGCAAAATGATTGCTCGCTTGCTTCCGATTTTTGCTTGCTCCGTCGTGATGTTCACCTCTGGCTGGGTTCTTGATAGCATCTGTCTCCCGACCATCGCTGGGATAATCATGTGTGTGATTGTTTACGCACTGTGCTGCGAGATTTTCCCGTCGACTCGCAAACAACTTAATTCGCTTTATTCGAGATTTCTCTAATAGATTGGCTATGTAACTTATGTTTGGTAAACAAAAACGGGGGGGGTGCCCCGATTGGCAGCGTTATGGAGAAGACACTTCACTTATGACTGACCACGCCCTCAGATTTCTATGGGTGCTCCGAAAGACCCAGCGCTCCTCCAATCCTATCTGGAGGTTGATGCTGCAGCATATGCGCGAAAGGTATGGACTCGAGATATCCCGCTCAACTGATATCGGACCGGGCCTTTATCTGGGCCACGCATACAATATCACGGTGAACCCGGCTGCCATCATCGGCTCGAATTGCAACCTGCATAAGGGCGTGACTATTGGCCAAGAGAACCGAGGGAAGCGTGAGGGTGCTCCGGTAATTGGGGATTGCGTCTGGATAGGCGTCAATGCGATCTTGGTCGGCAGAATCTCGGTGGGAAACGATGTCCTTATTGCCCCTGGGGCGTACGTGAACTGCGACGTTCCTA
Organism: uncultured Collinsella sp.; assembly: GCA_958407995.1. GTDB lineage: Bacteria > Actinomycetota > Coriobacteriia > Coriobacteriales > Coriobacteriaceae > Collinsella. The sequence goes on along the minus strand of CATYJU010000012.1, from coordinate 15,052 downwards.
GCCACTCGATTGTGCTAGGCAATCCTTGTCGCGTGATTCCTCGAGATAACGCAACGGGTGGATATATTAACCGCAAGGTGCAAATTTAGAACTCTAACCTACCTAACGAAAGAGATTATATGACAACTAGAAAAGTGCTCGTCACCGGGGCCGCGGGCTTCATCGGTGCATTCCTGGTCAAGAGATTGCTCGATGAATCTGACGACGTGATCATCGGCCTCGACAATCTCAATAGCTACTACGACCCCGGCATCAAGGACGCGCGCCTGCACATGCTGGCTGAGGCAGACACGGACGGCCGCTTCACCTTCGTGCGCGGCGATTTGTGCGATGCCGCCCTCATCGAGCGCCTGTTCACGGAGAATGGCTTCGACGTCGTTGTGAATCTCGCCGCCCAGGCGGGCGTCCGCTACTCCATCGAGAACCCGCGTGCCTACCTCGAGAGCAACCTCGTCGGCTTCTTCAACGTGCTCGAGGCGTGCCGCCACCACCCGGTGAGGCACCTGGTCTACGCCAGCTCCAGCTCTGTCTACGGCGGCAACAAGAAGGTGCCGTTCTCCGAGGAGGACCGCGTGGACTCGCCGGTGTCGCTCTACGCAGCCACCAAGAAGTCCAACGAGCTCATGGCCGCCGCCTACTCCAAGCTCTACTCCATCCCGGCCACCGGCCTGCGCTTCTTCACGGTGTACGGTCCCATGGGCAGGCCCGACATGGCCTACTTCGGCTTCACCGAGAAGCTGCGCCGCGGCGACACCATCAAGATATTCAACATGGGCGACTGCCGCCGCGACTTCACCTACGTCGACGACATCGTAGAGGGCGTGAGGCGCGTAATGGACGCCGTGCCCGAGGTGAAGATGGGCGAGGACGGGCTGCCCCTCGCCGCGCACCGCGTCTACAACATCGGCAACTCGCACCCCGAGAACCTGCTCGACTTCGTCGACACGCTGCAACGCGTGCTGGTGGAGGAGGGCGTGCTGCCTGCGGACTACGACTTCGAGGCCCACAAGCAGCTTGTGCCCATGCAACCGGGCGACGTGCCCGTCACCTACGCCGACACCACGGCGCTCCAACGTGACCTGGACTACAAGCCCGCGACGCCGCTTGAGGACGGCCTGAGGGCCTTTGCCAAGTGGTATAAGCGCTACTACAACATTTAGGAAATCATGGCCCTGTAACAGGGGCCATTTTTCATGCGAATTATTGTTCTTTGACAATTGGAGAATGACATGAAGATCGCTGTCGCCGGTACCGGCTACGTCGGCCTGTCCCTCGCCGTCCTGCTCTCGCAGCACAATGAAGTCCACGCGCTGGACATCGTGCCTGAGAAGGTCGCGAAGATCAACAACTACGAGTCGCCCATCCAGGACGACGAGATCGAGCGCTTCCTGGCCGAGGCCAAGACGGGGGAGCGCCAGCTCGACCTGCACGCCACCGTCGACGTGGCCGAGGCCTACACGGGTGCCGACTACACCGTCATCGCCACGCCCACCAACTATGACAGCGATAGGAACTTCTTCGACACGAGCTCCGTCGAGGCCGCCATCGCCGCCGTGCGCTCGGTGAACCCGGATGCCTGGATCGTCATCAAGTCGACCATCCCCGTCGGCTACACCGCAGGCCTGCGCGAGAAGCTAGGCGACAGCAAGATCTTCTTCAGCCCGGAGTTCCTGCGCGAGAGCAAGGCACTCTACGACAACCTGCACCCCAGCCGCATCGTGGTTGGCGCGCCGAAGGAGGACGCCGACGCCGTCGCGGCTGCCGAGCGCTTCGCCCGCCTGCTTGCGCAGGGAGCCGACCCCGCGGAGCTCGACCGCGTGAACGCCGACGGCACCGTGGGCATCCCTGAGCTCGTGCTGGGCACCACCGAGGCCGAGGCCGTGAAGCTGTTCGCTAACACCTACCTGGCGCTGCGCGTGGCCTACTTCAACGAGCTCGACACCTACTGCGAGGTCCGCGGACTCAACACCCGCGACGTCATCGACGGCGTGTGCCTGGAGCCGCGCATCGGCAGCCACTACAACAACCCCAGCTTCGGCTACGGCGGCTACTGCCTGCCCAAGGACACCAAGCAGTTGCTCGCCAACTACAAAGACGTGCCGCAGAACCTGATCGAGGCCATCGTGGACGCCAATCGCACCCGCAAGGACTTCGTCGCCGACGAGGTGCTGCAGATGGTATGGGACCGCGTGTACGAGGGCAAGACGAAACCGGTCGTGGGCGTGTACCGCCTGACGATGAAGTCCAACTCCGACAACTTCCGCGCGAGCTCCATCCAGGGCGTCATGAAGCGCGTGAAGGCCAAGGGCGTGCCCGTGGTGGTATATGAGCCCACGCTGGACGCGCCGGAGTTCTTCGGCTCCGAGGTGACCCACGACCTGGAGGCCTTCAAGGCCGGCTGCGACGTGATCGTGGCCAACCGCTGGAGCGACGAGCTCGCGGACATTGCGGACAAGGTGTACACGAGGGATCTGTTTAAGAGGGACTAGGGGAGAGGGTTTCCAGCAGCGACTCTAACCTTGCGTATAAATCCATTTGTCGAAAAGAGGGTGTATCGGCGAAAGCCGATACACCCTCTTTTGATTTAACAAGCCCCATCAACCTCTGTAATATGTTTTGGTAGATATACGTAAGATTTTGGTCTCTACCTTGCAATTACCACCTGAGGGGGCGCTCATGAATAAAGCATCAAAAATAGATAACGCATCGTTATTGTCTCTATTTATGTTCACGGTGCAGGAATACGATGCTATTACTGCATGCGTCCCTTTGCCTACAAAGATTGAATGCAGTTCTATTTCAGACCCACTTGGTCTTCGCGGTTCTAAGATAGAAGATATCGAGATGGTCTGGACCGCAATTTGTGTCCGCATGATGCTTCAGCGGAAGTACTTTTCCAATAGCGAGCGCGTGCAGCTAAAGAAGCTTTTTGATATCGCCGAAACCGATTCGCGCTTCAATACGAAGGCTGTTGGAGATTTGCGTAAAAGGCTCAAACAGCCACTCGAAAGAGATATTGAGCTCATGTTACAAGACGGAAACGATGTACAAGGGCATTTTAGTAACATCGAAGACATCGTTTACGGTAGCTTGCTGCACGCAGATTACGACAGGGCAATGCGGCTGCAGGCGATTCCCAACCATGCAAGATTGCATGCCCTTGCACCATTTGTAATTTCACGCGAGCAAATCATTTTCAGGTTCAGAGATTTATGCATTTCGGCGGAAGTACCTACGCTTGCAAGAATTGACGGCGACAAGGCCGCTGTATTGAACCTCGATACCTCCCGTGGCGAGGCTAAAGAGGTTATTGGCTCTCCCTACTGGTCGAATGTTGCTGGACACGATGCGGATGTTCCCGAAGTCGTTGATATCATAAAGGCTCTGCCAGTAGATGACGCATCGGCTATTTTGGCTGCGGACAGCTTTATAAATCTACTGTTGAAAAAGCCTCTAGATATAAGGAGTCTTACATCGGCAGTATGCCAAGACTCCCTGGCATACTGGGGTGATTTTGAGGATGCTTCAGAGATGATTTGTTCCATTCCCCAAATTGGAGCCGCCTCTAAGGTGGCTCATGAGGGCGGTACAGATTACGCACAGGTTAAACTACTTCCACATGTTTCAAATGCCTGGATAACCAGCACGCCGCAGTATTTGACGAATGTTTATCAACTCCATTTGGAAAAGCTCCATGGAGAGTGGAAGGTCTGTGGGATCGTAAGGCCTTGTACTAATTAGTATCAGCATCAAAATCGGAATGGGTCTTTCGCGGTTCTTAATGAGCGGATTTTACTCGACTCGTAGATATGTCTCTGCAGGGTCATATCCTAAAGAAAAGAGACCTGCTGATAACTAGCAAATTCAATAGCGAGAAATGAGTGGTGTATGTTTGAATTGAACGCAAAGCAGGAGATGGCGTTATCTATTGTTTGGATGCGACAGGACCAACTTCCGCTTGATTTGACAGATCTGGAAATTACAAAGCATCTCGTGGCGCTTCGTGACAGCGGCATGATATCAATGCTGACCGACATGTCCAATTCGACAGCATATGTCGAAGCCTTATGCCCTGCTGGCCGCGAACACTATAGTCGAACGCGCCAAGCCAGAAGGAGGTTTAAGTGCATAAGCGATAGCGCCGACGAGCTTCTCAACATTCTGTGCTGTGACGACAACGCTAAGGCCCGTCAGGGACCTTCATATGTGAGCAATAGGGAAGGTGATTATCGCGAATTGTCCCGAAATGGTCTATTGAAGGTTGATTGGGCAGATAACATCGCTTATCGAGTTGCAATAGCCGACGACGGGTGGAATTACTTTGAAGGCTGGTTTTTGGACCAGGAGGTTCCAGTGAATATTAATGTAAGCCCCGTAATCAACAATAACGTATCAAACAACCCTAACATTTCCTCGAGTTCATCCTCGTCATCTACCTCCTCGTCGACTATGAATTCCACTCTTGCCATTCAGATGGTGCTTGAACTAGAACTAAATGAAGAAGACAGGAATGTAGCCCTCGGCGCAATCGCTGATCTAGATAAATCAACTAAAGGAGACGACAAGAAGGACTTTCTCGAAAAGGTCGAAAAGCTTTCGGCTATCGCAAAGAACGTTGGCCCATTAGCGTCAATTGTGATTCCGCTGATTGAAGTGGCTATAAAGCAATTTCTTGGTAATTAAATCAGTATGAAGACAAAGTGGTGGATGAGGACTATACGAGATATATTCACCTAGTGGTTTCAAAAATGTTTGATACAAACGGTAACGGAGTTTGGAAATGGAACCTAACCTATATGTAAAAGATCTCTACATCGAGGGTTTCAAAAAATTCGCATCACCAACTCATATTTCTCTATCTCCAGGCATTAACGTTCTCGCTGGTAATAATGATTCAGGCAAAAGCACAATTCTAGAGGCTCTTCATCTTGTACTGTCTGGTACATATCGCGGTACATCGCTCAATCAAGCTCTCACTCAAGATTTATTTAATGTTGACAACGTCAATTGCTATTTCAATACGCTGAAATGCGGGTCCGCTGTGATGCCGCCGTTAATTCGAATCGAAGCTACGTTCGATGGCAAAGATGACCATCAAATAGCAAAATTTGAAGGTGACTACAATGCTGGTAAACAAAAACAATCCGGAATTGGAATTTTAATTGCGCTTAATCGCGAAGAATTTGGGTCGGAATTTGATCAATACGTAAAAGGGCTTGAAGGAAATGCCCTGCCTATCGAATACTATCGCGTTAAAAGGTATACATTTGCGCGCAGCGGATTAGTTACTTCTTCATTAAAGCTTCGTTCTTGTCTGATCGACTCTTCTGGATTCTCAAGGACTGGAAGTCAGCAGTCTTATATATCGCATCTTGCAAAAGACGTTTTAGATCATGATGGTCAAATTTCAGTCCTTCAGGCATATCGACATTCTCGACTCCAATTTAATGAATGCAATGCTGTTAGCGCTGCAAATAAAGTGTTATCCGACAAGGTTAATAGCCTATCGGGAAAAGCAGTCAGCTTCCGCAGCGATATGGGGAATAAGCGAGCATGGGAGTCCGGCGTAGTTGCGGCCCTTGATTCAATATCGTTTTCACATGCCGGTGCCGGATCTCAAAATATGGTTGAAGTCGAGTTGGCCCTAGCAAAAAACAGCGAAAACGGATCTAATGTAATTCTCCTCGAAGAGCCCGAAGCACACCTCTCGCACGCAAGTCTCAATAAGCTACTGAATGGTATTTGTGATGAATTGAATAGCCAGCAAGCTGTAATTACTACACACAGCAGCTTTGTAGCAAATAAGTTATATCTCGGTAATCTTCTTATGGTTGGCCCGGATGGCACTACTACCAGTCTCCGCAACGGTTGCACTGATGATACCTACCATTTCTTTGAAAAACTTCCAGGCTATTCAACGCTTCGCTTTTTGCTATGTAAAGCGTGTTTTCTTGTAGAAGGTGATTCTGATGAGCTCATAGTACAGAGAGCGTATATGGATTCCCATAACGGTCGCCTTCCCATTCAAGATGGCATAGAGGTTATTTCAGTCGGCAATTCTGGTTCCAGATTTCTACAACTTGCTGATGCGGTTTCTCAGTTCGCTGTCGCTTTGACCGACAATGACGGAAACATCGAGGCCAGAGAAAATCAATATAAGGCCTATAGTTTACTCGGCAAAGGCAAACCTGATGAGGACGCTAGAGTCGCCGTCAGTTTCCCAGAAAGACTGTTAAATCGAGGGTCAATTGACGGATACTCTTACAATACGCTTGAGCCTGAGCTAGTTGAAGCAAACGGGGTTGACTGCGTCAATCAGATATTGAGGAAAAGCTATAACACACGAGATAATCTGCTCCAATATATGAAAAGTCACAAAACTGAATGCGCGTACGAGTTTTTTAAAACAAGTACAGAAGTCAACTGGCCCGACTATATCACCCGTGCAATTGATTTCATTGATAGGGCCGTCGGGTGATTTGGATGTCCGGTGTATTCTATGACGCCACGGCGGGATCTGGTAAAACAACGTATCTCGCTAGATTGGCTGTCGAGCATCGTAATGGTCACGTGCTTCTCACAACATTCACTGATGCCAATAGCGATGAACTAAACCGAGTTCTTCTAAATGAAGTTGGTAGCATCCCTGATACGATTGACGTCATGCCATGGTATACGTTCCTTCTAAACGAGTGCATAAGACCATTTCAGGGCGCATTTGGGGCGCTTGCAAATGAACCCATCGCCGGCATCGACCTCGTAAGCACCGCATCCGCATTAAGGACCAGGAAAACTGAATTGCGCCATTATGCTTGCCGACATAATGGCGATAACAAGATCAAAATATTTAGCGACAAACTTGCAGAACTCGCACTTTATATTAATGAGATTACAAACGGAGACGTTATCGATCGTCTATCTCGTTTATACACCATGATTTGTATTGACGAAATCCAAGATATGTCTGGTTATGATCTTGACCTTATCGCAAACATGCTTTGCGAAATTAGTGATATGCGCTTTGCTGGCGATCAGCGACAGGCAACTTTTCATACGGCAAACGTCGCTAAAAACAAGTCGTATCGCAAATCGGGGTTTGGCAAATATATTAAGGACAAACGCCTTAATTGCACTGTCGATGTCGACACACTCCGATTCTGTCACCGTTGTCCTCAGATTATTGTGGATTTGGCTGATGCCCTGTATCCGGAGCTTCCGCCAACTATTTCGACAAGGGATAAATCTGAAGCTATATCCCAACAGCCCATAAAATTAGTTAGGGTTTCGGATGTTGTCAGTTACAGCAACCGTTATGGCGCCGTGAGCCTTGTCTATGACAGAAGGACAAAAACTCCTCCAGGGATTCAGACAAATAACATGGGCGCTGTAAAAGGGCTTTCTTTTGACAATGTTCTTCTTTTTCCAACTTCCAATATGCGGAACTGGCTCTTTGACCATAGCACTAACCTATCTGAAGCCACGAAGGCGAAACTCTACGTTGCCATCACACGTGCAAGGTCAAGCCTAGCAATTGTAGTACCGGATGATTTCCAGCCTCAGGCGCTTGATACATGGCATATATGGATGCCTGGCGACATTAACATGGAAAAGAGCTGATCGGGAAGTATTGATCGAAGTTATTCCTTAAACAAGGGCACAACAAACCTCGTTAGCAATCTAAATTAATTGATTTATCAAATAGGGGATTCACTGTGAACATAGATCCGAATTATTCGCTCGATTTATATTGTCAGTCTTATTGGGATTATTATTTGGCAATAGAGGAGCGATTCGCACATACGGAACGTTATTGCGCTTTTTCAGAGCAAAACCGTGATACATATTCTATTGAATATTTGACTCTCTATCTTGCATCGTGCGGTGAGATAGATTCCCTGGGAAAGGGGATTGTTCGTCAGTTATTTCCAAATGTAGACCTTAATAAATGCACCATAAACAAATGGGGCTATTATCTTGGGGAAGCTTTTCCTGATCTTGGAATTAAGACCGTTGAGTTTAAGGGAAAGTTCAAATTTCGACCTTTCGATGGTTGGAAGCAGATTAAAAGCGAGAATAAAAATGGCAGCGCATATTACAAACGCGCCGATAATTCGAAACCCCTAACTTGGTGGACTGACTACAACAGTGTCAAACACAACAGAGTAGTAATTGACGAGGATACGGGTACCGGTAATTTTGAGAAGGCAAGTCAGGGAAATCTTCTCAAAGCCATCGGTGCTCTATTTCTTATGAATAGACTAATGATGTTGAAAATCGACAAAGATGGCTACTCCTCAATAAAGCATTCGAGCCTTTTTAAGTTGTGTGGCTCAATTGATGAGGCTAAATCTACTTTGTTCTATAGCAGCGATGGCCACCCATGCATGCGTGTTGAGGAGCCTCCTTCGGAATAAGGAAATACGCCCCTTCCTTTCACCGGCTGGCAAAACGATTTACACCTAATTATGGGAGTCGATCACGGGTTATATCATCGTCTATTGTCCGATCTCACTACAATAATAACTGCTGCTACCAAGGCATTTCCTGGTACAGCTCCCATTGGCTCTTGCGAAGATCGGAGCGGTTATGTTTGCCACCGCGTTCCACACTAGAAGTCACTACATCCTGTTTACTGCCATGGCCTGCCTATGCGTTTTGCTGGGCGGGCCCTCTTATGCCGCGGGCGTGGACAGCCTGTTTATTGCGGGCGCCACGTACTACGAGCCGGGCGTGTCGGGCCCCGGGTGGGCCTGGACCGATGACGAACATCTGGAGCTCACCGGCTATGAGGGGGAGGCCATCGGCGCCAGCGGCGACCTGGTGGTGACGCTTGTAGGGCAAAACTCCGTGATCGAGACGCATTCAGCCGATGCGGACATTTCCATGAGCGGCATGGAGGTGTGGGGAAACCTTACGCTTCGCGGCTCCGGCTCGCTCACGGCGACGGGCTCGCAATGCGGGATCCATGTGTCCCAGGCGCTTGTGGTGGACGGCTGCACGGTCGATGCCAGGGCCGACGGGGCAGGCGTTGTTGACCAGACTGTTGCCGGCATTGCCGCAGGTAGCTTGACAGTACGTGGCGGAGGGCGCGTTGTTGCCGCGGGCGCGGGGTCCGATACCGGCTTGCGCTTTTATGGCGCGCGCTTGCTCGACGAGGGATTTGGGACAGACGCAGCGAGCAAGACGCTTGCTGTGGATGCGTCCCGGCTGGATGCAACCGGTACGGACGCCGGCGTTGCCTGCGATCGTGGATCGCTCGTTGCCGCGCACTTTGTGACGCCTGCAGGCGGAACCTTTGGCGCTGCTAGCGTGATGGATGCTGACGGGGCCGTGGCCACGTATGTGGTGATTGAGCCTGATGGCGCCACCTCGCCGTCGGGGGAGCCCGTTACGCCCGGCGGCGAGGTGCCGGGGGATGGCACGGGCAATCCTACTGGTGGCGCCGACCCGGCTACGGGTCAACCCGGTGCGGAGCCGGCAACGGATCCTGCGGTGAAACCCGCGGCTACGTCGCTCAAGACAACGGTCACCAAGACAAAAGTCACCAAGACGACCAAGCCCACATCCACTATGGCAACAACACCGGCACTTCCCAAGACCGGCGATGGCTGCTGGATAGCTGCCTCCTTAATGCTATTCCTGCTGGGGACAGTGCTTCTGAGCGCTGCATATCGCTGCTGATGCGGTACGACGCACCTGTCTGCGATACAAGAGCACTATAGGAGCTTTAGGGGCAACGCTTTCTTATTACTTCTCTGTACCCCCCTTTGGGGGTAACCACCGTGCCATACCTTGGTGCTATACTCGGAGCCCTAAGGAAGTGGTTCATATGTACTTGAGCGATACTAAGATTCAGGAGCTAATCGACAGCGAGGTTCTGCTCCATGCCGATGCTTCGAACATCGGACAGGTTACGTATGACTTGCGCACCGACGGCTTCTACATTAACGAAAACAAGCAGTCCGAGGTCGAACTCGGTCCTGGGGATTCGACATTCGTCTCTTGCGTTGAATGTGTTGCGTTGCCAAACGATTTGACCGCTAGCGTACTTCTGCGCAATTCGCGCATTCGCCAGGGGCTTTCTTTGGATGCGCCGCTATATTTCCCCGGACATGGAACACGGCTGTTTTACCGTGTTACAAACGTAAGCGGCAACACTATTACGCTCGATAAGTCAAAGGGTATAGCGCAGGTTGCATTCCAGCGCGTTGATGGCATGGTGGCCCATCCTTACCACGGCGCTTTCTCTGATGAGCTCAACTTTAACGGACTTGCAGATTATTCCGACGTCTATGCCGGGGAACTTAAAAAGGTCGAGGACACGAAGGAAGAAATCGTCAATATCGAGTCCCGTATCTATGGCAACGTCCTGGCCCTCTTCGCCATTTTCGCCGCGATCTTTACGCTCGTAAACGTCAACGCCGGAGGTCTGTCCTCCAATATAACAACCGTCAACTTTGTTGCACTCGACTTGCTGATTATTGGCGGTTTTCTGGTCCTAGCGTCCGCAATCGAGGCCTTCCTTGTTAAGGACAAAGAGAAGAAGGCGTGGTTGCCTCTTGCATTAGGTATCGTTTGTATTGGTGTAGCGGTGTACTTGGCACTGCATCAAGCAGCCTGTGCTTAAGACTAGAATAATATGTCTTCTGATGTGGGGCGTATCGACTGATGTTGGTACGCCCTCGTCTATTTGTTGGCCATCCTATACCAGAGCTTTTGTGAACAATACGATTACCGTCGATCAGCTTAGTAGATCTATGAGGCTCGGTAACCTGGGAGAGCAGATTGTGCTCATAAGCGAGCGTGCGTTTAAGAGCATTCGTTTTGCTGGATTTGAACGTGCGCAGCAAGCTCTGTATGGTCCATTGGCCAAGGAACGAGATGAAGCGGCAAGGGCGCAGTATCGGGAGCTCCTTGCCGAAAACCCGTTTGAGGGAATACGTATCGTCGATATCATTCGAGAGGGGATGACGGGCGATGACCCACGCCTACAGTGAGATGTATCTCGAGGATGCAATGAGAACGCTGGGCGAGGCGGTCGATTTTGCTCTCTGTGACCAAGGGCTGACTCCAGCCGAGTTGACGGCGATCATGTCGAACGCTCTTGAGATGAAACAGTTTGAGCGCGGTATGCCTCGCGTCGTCTGTGGCATGGCGGGCGACGAGCTCGCGCGCGATATTATCGCCCATGCGGGACTGACCCCCGTCAGGTGTAGGGAGACCTATCCGTTCGACCGTTCGCCTCAGTATTGGGCGGGGTGGGTTATGGCCTATACGCAATGGATGAGCAGCTTGGGCTTTAATAAGCTACTCGAAGTCGCTCCGCTCGATTGGATCATCGGCTCGTACCATCCGCTCCACGAGGCCTCCGAAGATAAATTCGCCCAGATTGTCATCGAAAAATGGAACAACGCCCAGGCAGACAAAAAGGGACTCAAGGCGGCACGAAAGGCTGCCGGACTAACGCAAAAACAGCTCGCCGCCCAATCGGGGGTTAAGCTTCGCGCCATACAACTCTACGAGCAGAACCAGCTCGACCTACGCCGCGCCTCGGTTTCCTCGGCATTGGCGCTTGCAGACACCCTAAACTGCACCATCAAAGACCTCGTCTGGCAACCGATTGCTCTGGAGTACGACTCGCAGGCTATTTCGTCTGTAAAGCTATAGAGGAGTCAGACATGCCTTGGAGCTATGTTCAACAAGATGACGGCGCTGATTGCGTTGCTCAAGAAGATCATTCAACTGCGCACGTGGCAAATTCAGCATCACCGATTTTGCTCGGCGGCACCACGTCAATCGACGAAGCTATTCGGCTGACCATTTCGAACATGCCCAACGCGCTCAGGCTCTTGGAGAACTCATGATGGCGGACACGAAGCCGGGAGCGCATCCGTTCGCGCCGCTCGTGCTCGATGATGCCGGTTCGCTCGAAGATATGGCCGCGGCCGTGATGCGCCTGCACAGCACGCTGATGACGGTCGGGCGCTGCTATACAACCGACGCCACAGGCGACCGGGCCGCGCTTGAGCTTGGACGCGTCGAGTCCGTGCTTGCGGGTGCATTCTGTACGATATTCGGTCAATCGCCGGCCGATCGCTTCGCAGACATCTTTGACCAGGTCACCTACGTGGCCGAGCACATGGTCAAGGACCACATCTTTGAAGACGGTAACAAACGAACCAGCCTTGTCTTTGCGTTGTCCGTCTTAAGGTTCGCAGGCACTCCGGTCGTGCTGTCTGACAGCCCCGAACCAAAAGACAACCAGTACTACGCCTGGATCCAGGACCTCGTTTCCACTCGCCGCACGAACAGCGAGCTAGCCGAAGAGCTGCGCTGCGGATTCGTTGCGGGCACGGGCGATCTGTCGCTCGTATAGAATCTAAGCATCCGCGCGCCGTTTATTGAATGGATTGGACACCACATGGAAATCCCCAGCACCCTGTGCAGCAATGTCTACGACTTCGCGTTTTGCCCCGAGCCCTGCTACGACCGCCTGGCCGACCTCGCCGACCCAGAGGACTGGGGTCCCGGCAACCGCATCCTCAAAAACTACCTGTCGTTTTCGTTTAGCCGCGCGGTGTTCCTGACCGAGCGCGACGTGGACCAGACCGCCCCGTCCAATTTGCCGCTGGTGTTCGACGACGACCGCTACCTATTCAACACCGGCCTGTACACGCGCCGCTACGAGACCATCTACGGCCTGTTTGAGCCCAATACCAAGCCCGACGCGCGCCAACGCTGGTTTTTGAAGGGCTTCTTTAAGGAGAGCGACCCCATGCTGGTCTCGTTTGAGTACCTGCCGTGCCGCGTGCGCTTTGCCGAGGACCCCTCCGAGCTGGTCTTTGACTACCGCCTGCCCATCCGCTCCAACATCGACCACATTCTGGGCGATGAGGAGAACCTCACGCGCATTCCCGTCAGCCTGATGGGGGAGGGCAACTCGCTGCTGCTGCGCCGCGCCTTTGAGGGAGCCGTCGTCGAGGCCGCCCGCCGCGCCGCCGCCAATTACACGCTCGCCGTGCCGCAGTTCTACGGCGGTCGGATCCAGCTGCTGCTGCCGCTGTGCCTAACCGGCGACAAGCCCGAGTTGGCGCTGACCATCCAGCGCGAGGACGGTTTCTACGCCGCGCGCACCTGCCTCACACTCGACATGGCTTACAACAACGCGCGATTGATCTGCCGCCCCGAGACATCGTGGATAAAGCGATAAAGGGTGATTAAGCTGCGGTTTTGCCGATTGCTTTGATTGTTTTGACCTGGCTAGCATCCACGAATTTAAAATCGAGGGCAAAAAGTTCTTGGTAAACCACGCGCGGCTATGATAGTATCTCTTTTGCCGAAAGGCGACGGGCGATTGGCTCAGGGGTAGAGCATATCCTTCACACGGATGGGGTCACAAGTTCGAATCTTGTATCGCCCACCATCAGAAGCGCAGGTCAGAGGTGTTTAGCCTCTGACCTTTTTTTGACACCAAGGATAATCGTAGTTGTCTAAGGCGTCGTTTTTTATCGCACCTTTTTTGCTAACGTCATTGCTCTTTTTATATAAAACGCATGCGTAATTTCATTGAATTCCCCATGTGATCCGAGCGCAAATTTGGAGACAGAGACCACACGCTCAGAGCACCTTCCAGCGGTTTTCTATCACACGACGGTTTTTCGGCAGAACTCGTCAAGCATTTGGTCAGCATTTGGTCAGCTTCCAGTACTTACCCGCATGATGCGCCAGTAGATAATCGACCTTACCCGCAATCCGCACGGCCCGCGGACGAAACCAGGGGAGGCCCATATGGACGAGATCGTCTGCGCAAACACCGCATTCCGCTACTGGCGCTGCCCACCGCAGGTGCATGACCTCTACCCGCGCCTACCCAGCTCCGATGACGGCTGGCGGACCCTATCCCAAGCCCCTTTCGTAACCGATGTCCTCAAGACCCCGGTTATCGCTGTTGCTTCGCCAGGTTGTTGTAATCACCACTCGGGATTGCGCTCCACTATTCGCTGGGAAGGGGCTTCGGATACCGGCACAACAACCGACACTCATTTAGGCTTTAGCGTCACCAATCCGCTTAACACGTTATTTACTATGACACGCTTTGTGTCCCAAATAGATCTCGTACTGGCTATGTACGAACTTTGCGGCTGGTTTTCTGTTTTCGAGCCGACCCCCGCTGTCGAAATGCAGTTAAAAATCGCGTTAAAGGAGAATCGCAATTCCAGCACGCAGGATCTGTTCGAACTTGGAGAAGGCGAAGACGAGATTCCTTGGAAACGAGTTTATGCCCGCACAACCGTAAAGGTCCCAGCAAATGAAGGTCAAACGAACAATCGCGAGGATGGAAGAGAGGTTACGAAACTCAAAGGTACTTCGCTTTGGATGAGAAAGCCACTCATCGAACTGAGCGACTTGCATCGATTCGCCGAAAAGGTCAAAAGTCAAATGTGGGGAAAGCAGTTTTATGATGCCGCTCAGCAGGTTATCGGCATTGCTGCATCTCCACTCGAGGTCGCGGGGGTCCTGCTTCTAAGTCGTTCTCGACGTCTAGGTGGTTCAGGATTCAGATACGTATACCTCAACGATTTAACCCCTCTATCCGAGGAAGCCCAAAGCATCGCAGGTCAAAAGGTTTGCTACGGTGACATCGTGATTGTAAACCCAATCCTAATGAAGGCAGCAATTATCGAAATCCAAGGTGAGGTCATCCATGGGTCAGGCGCGGTACTTGACCAAGATGCGGAGCGCATGACTGCGCTCCAGAGCATGGGTTTCGATGTGTTCCTGGTAACCCACGATATGCTTAACGACAAAAAACAGCTAGACGCCATAGTCAAAAGCGTCTGCAGTCGTTTGGGGATTCGATATAAAGCCAAATCCGAGGCAATGAAGCGCGCCGAGACGCGACTGCGAGCAAATGTTCTGTGCAACTGGTTGGAACTCGGAAATTAGCCGGCAACAAGGCGCTAGAACGACCTAGTTTTCCTGCTAGTGAATTAGTATCATTTCAAAACTATGCCGGATTACGGGGCTGGACCCGGACCGGCCGTCCATACCC
>CATYJU010000011.1 GCA_958407995.1 uncultured Collinsella sp. | reverse complement strand
GGCAACGGCGCCGCCGACATCTCGCATATGGCGGGCGCCGAGGAGTTCCAGATGGCCTGGCGTCAGGGCAACATCGTGGTGCTGGACAAGGAGCCGCGCACGCTCATGCCGCTCTACCCTGTGCCGACGTCGGTGTCGAAGGGCGTTATCGTGACGGGTACCGTGCACGGCAACACTGTGATCACCGCGACGGCTGCCGTGCGCGAGCCGGGCGACACGCAGACCTATGCGAGCGATGTAAACGCGCTGCTGACCGGTGCACGCAAGCTGGTGCCCGATCTGGATACGCGCCGCGTGGTGCGCGCATTTGCCGGCGGGCGCCCGGTCATTCAGGGGACGAACGACTTCTTTATTGGACAGTCGGCCGTGGTGCCGGGGCTTTTCCAGGCGGCGGGCATTCAGTCGCCGGGTGTGGCGAGCGCGCCGGCCATTGCCGAGCGCATGGAGCAGGTACTGCGCGAGGCGGGCGTGGAACTGCATGAGCGGGAGGACTGGAACCCGATTCGCCGCGCGCCGGACGACTTTGACCGTGCGCCGCTTGCACGCAAGGAGGAGCTGATCGAGTCCGATCCCGCGTGGGGCCAGATTGTCTGCCGCTGCGAGACGGTGCCCGAGGCCGAGATTGTGGCCGCGGTTCGACGCCAGCCGGGCGCGGTTTCAGTCGAGGGCGTCAAGCGGCGCTGCCGTGCCGGCATGGGTCGGTGCCAGAGCGGATTTTGCCAGAGCCGCGTGGTGGCAATCCTGGCGCGCGAGTTGGGCTGCGACCCTAGCAAGGTGCTGTTAGAGGATGCAGGATCTTGGCTGGTCGAGGGACCGCTGAAGGGGGTGCGCTAGGATGGCGGAATTCAAATCGAGCGCGATTGATTGCGGCGTCGTAGAAGCCGTACAAACGCAAGCCTTCGACGTGGTCGTTATCGGCGGCGGACCTGCCGGCATGGCGGCCGCGCTTGCCGCGCATAAGGCCGGCGCACGCGTGGCCATCGTTGAGCGCGAGCAGCACCTGGGCGGCATCCTCCGCCAGTGCATCCACCCCGGCTTTGGCCTGTCGCACTTTAAGCAGGAGCTCACCGGTCCCGAGTACGCGCAGCGCTTTATCGACCAGGTGCACGCAACCGAAATTGCGCTGTTCCTGAACAGTATGGTGCTTGAGATTGATTCAGGCGAGCTTACAGAAGACACCGCGGTCCACACCGTCACGCTCATGAGCCCTGCCGGCAAGCTGCAGCTCACCGGGCGCGCGGTCGTCCTTGCCATGGGCTGCCGTGAGCGAACCCGCAGCGAGATCAAGATCCCCGGCAGTCGTCCCGCCGGCGTGTTTACGGCCGGCTTGGCGCAGCGATACATCAATATCGAGAACCTCAAGCCCGGCTCGCGCGCCGTCATTTTGGGTTCGGGCGATATCGGGCTGATCATGGCGCGCCGCTGCACGCTCGAGGGGATTTCCGTCGAGGGCGTGTACGAGCTCATGCCATACGCCAACGGTCTGCGCCGCAACGTCAAGAACTGCCTTGACGACTTTGGCATTCCGCTGCACCTGTCCACCACCGTCACACGCGTAATCGGGCACGACCGCGTGGAAGCCGTCGAGGTGAGCCAAGTCGACAAGCGCCTGGTGCCCATTCCGGGGACAGAGCGCATTGTTCCGTGCGACACGCTGCTGCTTTCGGTGGGTTTGATTCCCGAGAACGAGCTTTCGGTTGCCGCGGGCGTGGAGCTTGACCCGCGCACGCGCGGCGCCGTGGTGGACCAGAGCCTGCAGACGGGCGTGCCGGGCATCTTTGCCTGCGGCAACGTGCTGCACGTGCACGACCTGGCCGACAACGTGACGACCGAGTCCGAGCACGCCGGTGCGGCTGCGGCGGCGTGGGCTCTGGGGACCGGCGCGAGCGCCGTTCCGGACTGCGAGCTCACCGTCTCCCCTGCCGGCATTGCGGGATACGCGCTGCCGGGACGCATTACGGCCGCGGCGCTCACCAAGCTCAACTTCCGCGTGCGCCGACCCGTCGACGCTGCCCGCGTGCGCATTCTGGCAGGCGACGAAGAGCTGTTTGCAGGCAAGGTCCGCCCGTTTAAACCGAGCGTTATGGAAAGCTTCCCGCTGCCGGCAAAGGCGATTCAGCGCGCACTCGACCTGGGTGCCAGCGGGATTGTCCTGTCCGTCGATCCCGTTGAGGAGGCGTAGAGTCATGAGCACGAACGCGATCGAAACGCTCAATTTCAACTGCACGACCTGCCCATCCGAATGCCTTCTGACCGTAGAGGTGGAGCGCGACGCCAATGGCGCCGTGGTGGAAGTGCGCTCCGTGACCGGCAACAACTGCCCGCGCGGCGATAAGTTCGCACATCAGGAGCTCACCTGCCCCATGCGCGTGCTCACGACGACCGTGGCCGTCTCCTGCGGCGACGAAGCTCTGCTCCCCGTGCGCACGGCCGAGGCAATCCCACTCGAACTCCACGCCCAAGCCATGGCCCTCATCCGAGGCCTAGTCGTCAACGCCCCCATCCGCATGGGCGACGTCGTGCTAGAGAACCTCCTAGACACAAACATCAACCTAATCGCCAGCATGGACATCGACCCAGCCTAAGTAACTAATTAGGGACGGGGCTCTTTTAGCTACTCCACCATCCGCCCGGTCCTCCTCCGCAGTTGCGGTGAAATACGGACTGTTTTATGGCTTCAGGCCGCTAAACAGTCCGTATTTCACCGCAACTTATAAGGGCCGCATGGGATGCAAAGGAGTGTCCCGGAGTGCCGGCATAAAAGGAACGTCCCTATCTGACGGGCTTGGGATACCATGGTGGCAGCCTAGCGAAAGGATGTTTCATGGCACATGTCGATGACCAGCGTGTGGCGCGCGTGCTCGATGCGCTCGAGGCTCAGCACCCCGGCGCGCAGCTGCTCGTAAACGACCCGTGGTCGATATACTATCTGACCGGCTTTTATGCCGATATGTTCGAACGTTTTTGCGGTGTGCTGCTCGCGCGTGATTGCAAGCCCGTGATCTTGGTCAACGCCCTGCATCAGCTGGCCGAGTACGACAATGCCCGCGTCGCCTATCACACCGACACCGACGTCGTGACCGACGCCATCGCTCGCGAAATCGATCCGACCAAGCCGCTTGGCATCGACACCGTCATGCGCTCCGGCTTTTTGATGCCGCTCATGGAGCGCCACACCGCCAGCGAGTTCTTCCTGGGCGACTTTGCTGTCACCGCCGCGCGCACCCACAAGGATGCCGCCGAGCAGGAGCTTATGCGCGCGTCCTCGGCAGCCAACGACGCCGTGATGACCGACGCGATCAAGCTCGTCCACGAAGGCGTGACGGAACGCGAAATTGCCGATCAGATGCTCGGTCTGTACCGCAAGCACGGCTGCGAGGGCTTTAGCTTTCCGCCCATCGTGAGCTTTGGCGCCAACGCCGGCGACCCGCACCACGAGCCCGACGATACGGTACTCAAGCGCGGCGACGTGGTGCTGTTCGACATTGGCGGACGCCATCGCAACTACTGCTCGGACATGACGCGCACGTTCTTTTGGGACGAGCCGGACGAGGAAACAGCACGCATCTACGACATCGTACGCCGCGCCAACGAGGCCGCCGAGGCGCTCATCGCACCGGGCGTTCGCATGTGCGACCTGGACCGTGCCGCTCGCGACGTGATTGAGGACGCTGGCTACGGCAAGTACTTTACGCATCGCCTGGGCCACTCGATCGGCCTGCAGGACCACGAGCCGGGCGACGTCTCGCTCGTCAACGAGCAGGTTGTCGAGCCAGGCATGACGTTCTCCATCGAACCGGGCATCTACCTCCCCGGCCGCACCGGCGTCCGCATCGAGGACCTTGCCCTGGTCACCGAGAGCGGCGTCGAGATCCTCAACGCCTACCCCCACGATCCAGTCCGCCTAGACTAGCCAATGTGACAAAGGGACAGCCCCTTTGTCACATTGCGATTACGTCGCGCCACGAAAACGAGCTATCTACTACGTTTAACCCGCATGGGTCGACCATGCGGGTCTTTTTTGAAAAATGGCAGGCCCTCTACCTGCAGTTTTGATTTCGCAATTCTCGGTATGGTCGAGGGTTGCCGGTCAAACGTAGTAAATAGGCCCATTTCGTGGCAAGCGAGTCAACTCGGGGCACAGGGCAGCTAAAAAAGCCCCGTCCCAAATTGACTGCTTTTGAGTTGCGGTAATATACGGACCGTTTGAGGCTTCTGGGTTGTAAAACAGTCCGTATTTCACCGCAACTGATGAGGGGATGGGTTAACGGAGCAGCCCCGCTACTTCACCGGCTAGGGTGATGGTGCCGGCTGCTACGAAGGGCTCGTTAGCTGCATCGAGGGCGGCGAGGGCCTCGGATACGCTCGGGTATACGGCCGCAAGCTTGTCGGCATCAACGAGAGCAGCGAGGTCATCTGCCGACAGGGCGCGGTCGGAATCGGTCTGGGTTACGGCCACACGGGGGAACGCCGGAACCAGCACGTCGACGATGCCCGCCACGTCCTTGTCGGCCAGCGCGGCACACAGCAGCGTGGGGCGATTCTCCACGCACGGATCAATCTCGTCCAGCGCGCTCACAAAGTTCTCGCAGCTCTGAGGGTTATGGCAGGCATCGATCAGCTTAAGTGGATCGGTTCCCAGCACATCAAAGCGACCCGGCGTGGGGCAGCCCATAAGCGAAGCATCGAGCTTGTCGTGATCGAGTTCGCGGCCCAGATACCCCTCGCACAGCATAATCGCGCACGCAGCATTCTGCGGCTGATACGCCGGCTTAACCATGCTCGACGTATAGATGGCACGCGGCGTGGTGCAGCTAAACTCAACCGTGTCGCCCACATGCGCCGGCACCTTAGTCGTGGCATGACTCACCACGAGCGGCACGACGCCGCACTCGCGACAACGGGCATCCATCACGCGCTGAACGCTCGCCTCGTGCGTGCCCTCGCCCAAAACAACCAGGCGTCCGCGCTTAATGACCGCAGCCTTCTCCCCCGCAATGGCCTCGAGCGTATCTCCCAGAATGCGTGTATGGTCGAGCCCGATGCCTGTGATGGCAACGGCCACGGGGTCGGTCGCACTCGTAGCATCCCAGCGTCCGCCCATGCCAACCTCGAGCACGGCAACATCCACCGCAGCCTCGGCAAACACCACCAGTGCGGCAGCCGTCAGCAGGTCAAACGGTGTGATGGTATAGGCACGCTCCCCCGCTGCCACACGACGGGCATTCACTCGATGCCCCGCCTCAACAGCGGCAGAAACGCCACGGGCAAACGCCTCATCGCTCACGACGCGTCCATCGACCTCCATACGCTCGGGATAGCGCACCAGCTGCGGCGACGTATACAGCGCGGTCTTGAGCCCCTCACCACGAAGAATGGCAGCCGAAAACCGCGCAGTCGAAGTCTTGCCATTAGTACCGGCAACCTGAATGCAATCGAAATACTCGTCCGGACGTTCCAGCTCATCAAGCATATCGACAACCGTCTCGAGCAGAGGCCCGGCATCCCCAGAAATCCGCCCCGTATCAGCAGCCAGCCCAACAGCCACATCAAACGAAAGCAACTCAAATGAGAACGGTACAGAATACGACCCAGAACGCTTAGCCATAACCCAAAGTCCCCTCAACATAAAAAGAGGCCCGAATCAACAACGAGCCCCTCCCATTCAAAATATCAGCCAAACACCGCTTTGCAGCGCGATCAAGGCCACGACCAAGTGGCCCTAACTAACCAGTTGCAAACAACCACGTAAACGAACTAGGAGCGGCCCGATGCTTTGCTCGCCGCAAGTTCCGCACGCAAAGGACAGCACTTAATGTGCTGTCCGTCTTGCGCAGGACTGTCCGCAGCGGAGAGCAAAGCATCGGGACGCGCCCCCAAGTTAGGCCTACGAGAAGTCAGCAACCTGAGCAGTCAGCGCCGCCAGGATCTCCTTGAGCTCAGCTGCACGGTCCCTCTTCTTCTGGACCACCGCAGGAGCGGCCTTGGCCACAAAGCCCTCGTTGGCCAGCGTCTTCTCGCAGCCGGCGAGCTCCTTCTGAGCCGCGGCGATCTCCTTCTCAAGACGCGCCTTCTCGGCCGAAAGGTCAACCTTGCCCTCGAGCACCACAAAGACCTCGACGCCGCTGTCGACCACGGCGATGCTCGCGGCAGGCTTCTCAACGTCGGTACCCATGACCAGCGAGGCGGTGTTGGCCAGCGGCTCGATGGTCGAGCGCAGGCTCTCGAGCTTCTCGATGTCCTCGGCACCGGCGCGCACGACCACGTCGAGCTCGGCCTTAGGGCTCAAGCGATAACGCGAACGCGTGGCGCGGGCGGCGGAAACGACGGTGCGGCACAGCTCAAACGCGCGCTCGGCGGGCTCATCGACATACTTCGCATAGTCGACGGGCTCCGGCCACTTGGCGATCATGAGCGCCTCGGCGCGGTCAACGTTGCCCTCGGCATCCAGGTCGAGCACGCTCGCCGGCATGTTATCCCAGATCTCCTCGGTAACAAACGGCATAAGCGGGTGCATCAGGCGAATGGAAGTATCGAGCACAAAGATCAGGTTGCGCTGAGCCTGCAGACGGCCCTCGCCCTTCAAGCGGGCCTTGGTGACCTCGACGTACCAGTCGCAGACCTCATTCCAGAAGAACTGCTGCACGCCTCGGGCCATGTCGCCAAAGGTGTAGTTCTCAATACCCTCGGTGACCATCTTCACGGCCTTGGCCAGGCGACTGAACATCCAGGCGTCGGCCGGCGTCTCCACGACGGGCTCGCCGGGCGTGTAGCCCTCCATGTTCATGAGCAGGAAGCGGCTTGCGTTCCAGATCTTGGTCACAAAGCTCTTGGCCTGCTCGGTGCGCGGGCTGTCGATGAGCTTCTTGGTCTTCTTGTCGATGTTCGCGTCGAACTTGACGTCCTGGTTGTTGGTGCACAGCGTGAGCAGGTTGTAGCGCATGGCATCAGCGCCGTACATACCGATGAGGTCCATGGGATCAACGCCGTTGCCCTTGGACTTGGACATGCGGCTGCCGTCCTTGGCCAGGATCGTCGGGTAGATGACGACATCCTTAAACGGCACCTCGTCCAGGAAGTACAGCGAGCTCATAACCATGCGGGCGACCCACAGCGCGATGATGTCGCGCGCGGTGACGAGTGCCGTCGTGGGATGATGGCCCTCGAGCAGCTCCGGCTTTTGCGGCCAGCCCTGCGTGGCGAAAGTCCACAGCTGCGAGCTGAACCAGGTGTCCAGCACGTTCTCGTCCTGATGCACGTGATGACCGCCGCACTTGGGGCACACGTCGGTGTCCTCGGTAAGAGCGTCCTCCCAGCTGCAGTCCTCACAGTAGAACACGGGGATGCGGTGGCCCCACCACAGCTGGCGCGAGATGCACCAGTCCTTGAGGTTTTCCATCCAGGTGGTGTAGGTCTGCGTCCAGCGCGCGGGGTGGAAGGTGACCTTGCCGGAGTTGACGGCGTCGAGCGCCGGCCCCTTGAGCTTGTCGACGGCCACGAACCACTGCTCGGACAGCCACGGCTCCAGTGCGGCGTCGCAGCGGTAGCAGTGCATGACGGAGTGGTCGTGCTCCTCGACGTGGTCGAGCAAGCCGTGCTCGTCGAACCACTTGATGACGGCTTCGCGGCACTCCTCGCGGGTCATACCGGTGAACTCGCCGTAGCCCTCGACAACCACCGCGTGCTCGTCAAAGATGTTGATCTGCGGCAGGTCGTGGGCCTGACCCATAGCGTAATCGTTGGGGTCGTGGGCCGGGGTGACCTTGACAAAGCCGGAGCCAAAGTTGGCGTCGACATGCCAATCCTCAAAGATGGGGATCTCGCGGTCGACGATGGGGAGCTTGACGGTCTTACCCACAAAGGCGGCCTTCTCGGGGTCCTTCGGGGAAACGGCGACGCCCGTGTCGCCGAGCATGGTCTCGGGGCGCGTGGTGGCGACGACGATGTAGTCCTGGCCGTTGACCGTCTCGGTCAGCGGGTAGCGCAGGTGCCACAGGTGGCCCTTCTCGTCCTTGTACTCGGCCTCGTCGTCCGAGATAGCGGTGGTGCAGTTGGGGCACCAGTTGACGATGCGCTTGCCGCGGTAGATCAGGCCGTCGTGGTACCAGTCGCAAAAGACCTTGCGCACGGCCTGGGCGTAATCCTCATCCATGGTGAAGCGCTCGTTATCGAAGTCGACGGAGCAGCCCATACGCTTGATCTGCTCGACGATGATGCCGCCGTACTCGTGGGTCCAATCCCAACAGGCGTCGACAAACTTGTCGCGGCCGATCTCCAGGCGGCTGATGCCCTCGCTCTTGAGCTTCTTGTCGACCTTGGTCTGCGTGGCGATACCGGCGTGGTCGGTGCCGAGCACCCAGCGCGTGGACTTGCCGCGCATGCGAGCCATACGGATGATGGCGTCCTGGATGGAGTCGTCGGTGGCGTGGCCCATGTGGAGCTTGCCGGTTACGTTGGGAGGCGGAATGGTGACGGTGCAGTCGCCCACGCCCTCACGGCGCTTGTAGTAGCCGCCGTCGAGCCACTTCTGCAGGATCGCCGGCTCGTTGGTCGACGGATCGTAGTTCTTGGGCATTTCTTCCATATATCTCTCCCTGTCCCGCCGGGGAGGAATGTAGGCCCGATTTTCGCTCGGTCAGGTCCTGGGCTCGCTCGAAGACCACATTACGTGGTCTTCGGCTCGTGCGGAATCTACGAAAATCGGGCCTACATTCCTCCCCTTAGGTATCGATTACTTCAGTCTGATATGACTTCGCCGAGGCTTAAACAAACACACAGAATAGCACAGGTAGTTGGGGTTATTGCGCATATATAAAATAGCCTCCGGCCGCGAGCGGTCGGAGGCTATTTGCAAACTCGTTTTAGGCTGGTTTACCCGTAGATGCGTTGGGGTTGTTCTTCGCCCTTTACGGAGGCTTCGGTCACGATGACCTTGGTGACACCCTCCTCGCTGGGGAGATCGAACATCGTCTGCTGCAGCACGTCCTCGCAGATGGAGCGCAGGCCGCGGGCGCCGGTCTTGCGGGCGAGCGCCATGCGGGCGATCTCGTGCAGAGCCGCGTCCTCAAACTCAAGCTCAACGTCCTCGAGCTGGAACATCTTGCGGTACTGACGCACCACGGCATTCTTGGGCTCGATCAGGATCGACACCAGGTCGTCCTCGTCGAGCGCCTGCGTCTGGGTGACGACGGGCGTACGGCCCACGAACTCGGGGATCATGCCAAAGGCGTTGAGATCCTGCGGGAGCACCTGACGCAGCAGGTCGTTCTCGTCGACCGAGGTGGGACCGGCAATCTCGGAGTTAAAGCCCACGCCCTTGTTGCCCACGCGGTCGGCGATGATCTTATCCAGACCCACAAAGGCACCGCCGCAGATAAACAGGATGTTCGTCGTGTCGATCTGCAGCAGCTCCTGCTGGGGATGCTTGCGGCCGCCGGTGGGCGGAACGCTTGCCACCGTGCCCTCAAGAATCTTAAGCAGCGCCTGCTGAACGCCCTCGCCCGAAACGTCACGGGTGATGGAGAGGTTCTCGGCCTTGCGGGCGATCTTGTCGATCTCGTCCACGTAGATGATGCCCACCTGCGCGCGCTCAATGTCGCCATCGGCGGCGTTAATGAGCTTGAGCAGGATGTTCTCCACGTCCTCGCCCACGTAGCCGGCCTCGGTAAGCGCGGTGGCGTCGGCGATGGCAAACGGCACCTCGAGGATGCGCGCGAGCGTCTGGGCGAGCAGGGTCTTACCGGTACCGGTGGGACCGAGCAGCAAAATGTTGGACTTAGCGAGCTCCACCTCGTCCATGTCATCACCGAGCTGCGAATCCAAGCCGTCGTCAAAGGCGGACACCGCGGCACCGCCCTCGATCACGCGACGGTAGTGGTTGTACACGGCCACCGACATGGCGCGCTTGGCGTCCTCCTGGCCCATAACATAGGCCGAAAGCTCGTCATAGATCTCGTGCGGCGTCGGTACGTGCGTGATGACCTGACGGTCGTCCTCGAGCTCAAAGCCCTCCGTCTCGGGGTCAACGGCGGGCTGAGACGCAGCCTGACCGTGGTCGTTGAGGAAGCCCGGCAGCTTGCCGTTGCGGGCAGCGTCCATAAAGTCCGAAGCCAGCGACTCCTCCAAGATCTCGGAACAGGCGGCGACGCACTCGTCACAGATAAAAATGTTGGTCGGGCCCTTTACGAGGCGACGGACCTGCCCCTGCTCTTTTCCGCAGAAGGAGCAGCGGATGGGGTTGCCGTTCTCGTCAAAGTTGTCCTGCATGTTTCCTGCCATCCTAGGCGTCCTTCGCGGCGAGATCGCGCGAGGTAACGATACGGTCGATCAGGCCGTAGTCGAGGGCCTCGGCAGCGGTCAAGTAGTTGTCGCGCTCGGTATCGGCCTGGACCTTCTCGATGGGCTGGCCCGAGGCATCGGACAGGATCTGATTGAGCTCGCGGCGAGTCTTCTTGATCTCCTCGGCCACGATCTCGATCTCGGTCTGCTGACCCTGGGCACCGCCGCTGGGCTGGTGAATCATGACCTTGGAGTGCGGCAGGCAGAAGCGCTTGCCCTTGGCGCCGGCCGAAAGCAGCACGGCGGCCATGGACGCGGCCATACCGACGCAGATGGTGGAGACCTGCGGCTTAATGAAGTTCATGGTGTCAAGAATCGCCAGGCCGGAGTAGACCTCGCCGCCGGGCGAATTGATGTAGAGCGAGATATCCTTCTCGGCATCCTGGCTCTCAAGATGCAGCAGCTGGGCAACGACCAGGTTGGCGCTGACGGAGTTGATCTCCTCGCCCAAGAAGATGATGCGGTCGTTGAGCAGGCGCGAATAGATATCGTAGCTGCGCTCGCCGCGCGGCGTCTGCTCGATAACGTATGGCACGAGGGCGGAATCGAACTTGGCGATCATACGCATCTCCATTTCTCTCTTGCGGACCAAATTGGTTCTAGATAAACGTACGGTGCCCGCATGCTATGCATTGGCTGGCACCGTACGAAGCAACCGGATAACCGGTGTATAACTTTACCCCATCACGGGCGCACCCATGCGCTCGCGGGCAAGGTGGCGAGAATTACTCGGCGTCCTTGGCGGTCTCGTCGACCTCGGTCACCTTGGCGTTCTCGACCAGGTGGTCGACGGCCTTGGAACGACGGATGGACTCACGGACGGCAGGCATGCGGCCATCGGCGATGAACTCGGCCTTGGAAGCCTCGACGTCCTTGACGCCGGCCTTCTCGAACTCAGCGTTGACGTCGTCCTCGGTGACCTCGATCTTGAGCTCACGGGCGAGGGCGTCCAGAGCCAGGGACTCACGGGCAACGTCGTTGGCCTGCTTGTGCAGGTCGCCGATGAACTGCTCCATGGTCAGGCCGGAAGCGGGCAGCCAGGTGTCGAGCGTCATGCCGCGGGCAGCGAGGTTGGACAGGAAGTTCTGGCCAAGCTCCTCAAAGACGGACTGCTCGTAGTCGGCGTCCATCTCGTCGAGCTGCAGGCGCTCGGCGAGAGCGGAGACGCAACGGTTCTCCTTCTCGGCCGGGAGGCGGGAAGCCTTGTCCTGCTCGATCTCGATCTTGATGGCGTCGCGCATAGCGTCGATGCTGTCGAAGCCAAAGTCGGACTTGACGAGCTCGTCGGTGAGCTCGGGGGTGTTGCGGACCTTGATGCCCTTGACGGTGACCTCGACGGTGTGGGTCTCGGCCTCCTCGCCCCCCTCGACCTCGTCGGTCCAGGTGACGGTCTTGACGTCGTCAACGTTAGCGCCGATCAGGGCCTCGTTGAACTCCTTGGGGTTGCTGTCGCTACCGGCGATGAGCATGCGGCCCTCGGCGGCAAAGTTGTCGGCGTTCTCGACGGCCTTGAGGTCGACGGTGACGTAGTCCTCGGCCTCGACGGCGCGACCCTCGACGTCCTCGAAGGTGGCGCGGTAGTTGAGGAGCATCTCGACCTGGTTGTTGATCTCGGACTCGGTGACCTCCGCAGGGGGCATCTCGATCTCGACGGCGTCGAAGGAGGAGAGCTCAGCGGCGGGACGCAGGGAGAACTCGACGGTGTAGGTGTAGTCCTCGTGATCCTTGGCGAGGTCGAGGTCCTTGTAGTCACCGTTCTTGGTGGGGACGATGTCCAGCTCGTTGAGGACGGCGGGCTCGTTGGCGGCGATCAGGTCGTTGGTGGCCTGGGCGAGGGTAGCCTCGGCGCCAAGAGCAGAGTCGATGACCGGACGAGGGGCCTTGCCGGCGCGGAAGCCCGGGAAGCGATACTTCTTGGCGGTGTCCTTGTAGGCCTTCTTGATCGCGGCGTCGACGTCGGCGGCCGGGATGGTGACCGTAGCGGTGAGCTTGGCGTCCTTGACGTCAGAAGCGGTGATGTTCAACACGTTCCTCCTCATACTGCCCAGCTTATCTGAGGTGCTGGTACCTTTATGCAACAAGCGTCGCGAGGGCATAAGCCGACGCGGGTGCGTTGGTGCGGGCGAAAGGACTCGAACCTTCACGGGAATCCCACCAGAACCTAAATCTGGCGCGTCTACCAATTCCGCCACGCCCGCATGAGCGCACAGATTAGGGATGATAGCAGATACGAGCGACAAGCGCACGCACACGTTTTACAGACTCACGACCTCACCACGAGTGCAAAAGGCGGGACGAGTTGCCCCGCCCCGCCCATTACGACTTGTTCGCCGACCCGCTACTCCCCCAGCAGGGCCTTCTCGGGCGTGATGGGCAGCGAGCGGACCTGGTGGCCGGTGGCGTGTGCGACGGCCGAGGCCACGGCGGCGAGCGGCGTGTTGATGACGACCTCGCCGATCGACTTGGCGCCAAACGGGCCCGTCGGCTCGTAGCTCGGCTCAAAGGCCACGCGAATGCTGCCGATATCCAGGCGCGTGGGCAGCTTGTAGCTCATAAAGTTGCCGGTGCGCAGGCGACCACGGTCGTCGTGCTCGACAATCTCGTAGAGCGCGTGACCGATACCTTGGGCAATGCCGCCCTCGGCCTGGACGCGCGCGAGCGCCTCGTTAATCACGGTGCCGCAGTCCACAGCCGCCGCATAGTCCACCACAGTCACCTTGCCGGTGGCCTTGTCGACCTCGACCTCGGCAATGCCGGCCATAAACGGCGGAGGCGAAACGGGCAGACAGGCAGAAGCGTGCGAGGTCAGCGCGTCGCCGCCCGCGATATTCTTGACGCACAGGTTGGCAAAGTCGCGCAGCGTGAGGTAGCGGTTCTGCTCGCGCGCGGCACGCTCGTCGGACAGGCGCACGTACTGGCCATCGAAGACCACGTCGGCGGCGTCCACATCCCACATCTGGGCTGCCTTGGCGCAAATCTTCTCACGCAGCTCGGTCGCTGCGTTCTTGGCAGCAAGGCCCGTCACGTACGTACCCGAGCTCGCGTACGAGCCGGCGTCGAACGGCGACACATCGGTGTCCACGCCGCGTACCACAATGAGCGAGCTCTCCACGCCCAACTCCTCGGCGGCAATCTGCGCCAGAATCGTGTCGACGCCCATGCCGTTATCGGTGGCGCCG
Organism: uncultured Collinsella sp.; assembly: GCA_958407995.1. Taxonomy (GTDB): domain Bacteria; phylum Actinomycetota; class Coriobacteriia; order Coriobacteriales; family Coriobacteriaceae; genus Collinsella. The sequence goes on along the minus strand of CATYJU010000011.1, from coordinate 37,943 downwards.
GTGCCGATGGTAATGAAGCCGTCCTCTTCCAAGCGCATGTCGATGCCGGCGATATCGACATTGGAGATGCCCGAGCCCTGCATGGTGAGCGCGCAGCCCAGGGCGCGCACGCGGTCGCCCAGGTCCACGGCCAGCGGCTTGTCGCGCCAGCCAATCATGTCCATCGCGCGCAGCAGGCAGCGGTCGAGCGCGCAGGCGTTGAGCTTCTCGTTGTAGTACTGCGGCATGATCTCGCCCTCGCGCACGATGTTCTTAAGGCGCAGGTCGGCGGGGTCCATGTGCAGCATATCGGCGAGCTCGTTGACGGCGCTCTCCACGGCAAACTGGCCCTGGGTGGCACCGTAGCCGCGATACGCGCCGCCGCGGTTGGTATTGGTGTAGACGGCGTCCCAGCTAAAGCGGCTCGCCTTCACGTGGTTGTAGATGGGTAGGCTCTTGTGGCCCGAGAGGCCGATCGTCGTGGTGGCATGCTCGCCATAGGCGCCGGCGTTGGACAACGTATGCAGGTCGATGGCCGTGATAGTGCCGTCGTTCATGGCGCCCAGCTTAACGGTCATCTGCATCTGATGGCGCGAGTTGCCCGCGGTGATGGTCTCCTCGCGGGTGTAGCAGCAGTAGCTCGGACGGCCGGTCTGTTGGGTGACAAACGCCACGAAGATCTCGCAGCAGCCCGTCTGCTTGGAGCCAAAGCCGCCACCGATGCGCGGCTTAATGACCTGCACCTGCGACTGCGGAATGTCGAGCGACTGCGCGACCATGCGGCGCACGTGGAAGGGCACCTGCGTAGAGGTGGTCACCGAAATACGCCCGAACGCGTCGGTCGTCGCGAAGGCGCGAAAGGTCTCCATGGGTGCGGTCTGCGTGGCCTGGCTGGTGTAAGTGCGGGTAAAGACAATGTCGCTCTGGGCGAACGCCTCGTCAAGGTTGCCAAAATCGCTGGTACCGCTGCACACCAGGTTGCGGGACACGTCGCCGCCCTGCGGGAACATAAAGGTCACATCGCCCTCGGGGTGGACCACGATGTCGTTATCGAGTGCCTGGGTAAAGTCGAGCAGCGGCTCGAGCACCTCGTAGTCGACCTTGATGAGCTTGAGCGCCTTGTCGGCGGCCTCCTCGGTCTCGGCGGCAACGATCGCCACCTCCTCGTTTTGGTAGCGCACCAGATTCTCGAGAATCAGGCGGTCGTAGGGACTCGGCTGCGGATAGCTCTGTCCGGCGATGGTAAAGCGGCGCTTAGGCACGTCCTCGTAGGTGTAGACGCCCACGACGCCCGGCACCTTAAGGGCGCGAGACGTATCGATGGAGCGGATCTTGGCGCGGGCATACGGGCTGCGCTTGAGCTTGACGATCAGAGCACCGGCAGGCACCAGGTCGCCCGTGTAGACGGGACGTCCCTCGAGCAGGGCCTTCGAGTCCTTCTTGGGCTGCTTGTGGGTGATTTGCTTGTAGGAGACACCGTCGCAGCTGGTGTCGTTGACCGGCAGCTCGGGCATCTCAAAGCCCACCTGCACGCCGGACTCGTTGAGGAAGCGCACGATGGCGCGCAGCTGGCTCTCGTAGCCGCTGCAGCGACAAAGGTTGCCGGCGAGCTGGCGCGATAGCTCCTCGCGCGTGGCGACGAGGCTTGGGTCCTCCTTGGCGGCGCGGGCAAGCGCCAGCACGTTCATGATAAGGCCGGGGGCGCAAAAACCGCACTGCTCGGCGCCTTCGGCAGCCATCGCACGGGCCAGTGCCTCGGACTCGGCCTTGAGGCCCTCGAGCGTAGTGATGGTGCGACCCTCGACACGCGCCGCGGGAACCGAGCAGCTCAGAACTGGGTCGCCGTCGAGCCACACCGTACACAGGCCGCAGTTGGTGGTTTCGCAGGCGCAGCGCACCGACGCGCAACCCTGCTCACGCAGCAGCGCAAAGAGCATGGTGTCGGGGGCAATCTGTACCTTGACCTTGCGGCCGTTGAGCGTAAAGGAAAGATCGATGAGTTTGGCAGCCATTAGCGCACCTCGCTAGAATCGACGCCGGGCACGCGGCGGCAGGAATACTCGTCCGTGGCGAACTTAGGCACTTGCACGGTCTCGAGCTCGCGGGCAAGCGCGGCCGAAAGCTCGATGCCGGCGGCGCGACGCACGGCCTGGACGGCGAGCGGGGCCGAGATGCGGCGGCGGTAGTCGGCCGAGCCCCACATGTTGGTGCCGTAGCCCAGGGCACGCACGGATACGGCCAGGGCGCGCAGCTCGTCCTCGGAAGGCTGCTCGTTCACCAGACCGCACGCCTCGCCCTGCAGCAGGGTCGCGCGCAGCGGGCGGGCGCCTACGGTGACATGCCAGCTGTTGCCCCACCAAGCGGCGGTGACGTTTAAGGAGGGGAAGTCGGTCGCGGCCTTGCGCACGGCCTCATAGCTCGCACGGTAGTCGTGCTTAACGACCACGACGTGCTCGATCACGTCGCGCACATAGCCCATGTCCACGAACTCGGCGAGCGGCACGCGGCCGGCGCCCGTCAGCTCAACATAGGAATCGAGCGCCAAAAAGGCCGAGAGCACGTCCGAGAAGCCAAAGCGACCGTAGATGCTGCCGCCAACCGTGGCGGTATTGCGCAGCTGCACGCCCACGATGTCATGGACGGCAAACTCGAAGACATGGTTGACAAGCGCGTTGAGCTCGGCATGGCGCTCGAGCTGGCGCAGGGTGCACATGGCACCGATGCGAAACTCGGTCTCGGTCTCCTCGATCTGATCGAGTCCGCAGGCCGAAAGGTCAATCGCCGTCGCCACGCGACGCGAACCCAGGCGCATCCAGATGCCGCCGCCCACAATCTTGTTGTTGCGGTTCTTCTGTAAGAGCTCATAGGCTTCGGCCGCGCTTCCAACACGGACGTAGGTACCGAACTTGAGCACGTTCTCCCCCATCTCTTCACTTGTCCAGTACTTTTAAGTGTACCAAACGAGGGGCCGCACACCGTTTTAGGACAAAATCCACCCACCCATCCATAACTTGCGGTGATATACGGACTGATTAGTCGTTCTGGAACGCAAAACAGTCCGTATATCACCGCAAGTTATGAGGAGTCCTCCGGGATAGAAAAGGCTCCCAGCCATATAGCTGGGAGCCTTATCACATGCTATGTCGAGCGAAGATTTAGCAGACACCCTGGGCGAGCATGGCGTCGGCGACCTTCAGGAAGCCGGCGATGTTGGCGCCCATGACAAAGTTGCCCTCCTGGCCGTACTCCTTGGCGGTGTCGTCCACGTTGTGGAACATGCCGCGCATGAGCTGCTCGAGCTTGCCGTCGACCTCCTCGAAGGTCCAGGACAGGTGCTCGGCGTTCTGGCTCATCTCCAGGCCGGACACGAGCACGCCGCCGGCGTTGGCAGCCTTACCGGGCATAAAGGCAACGCCGTTCTCCTGGAAGTAGGTCGTGGCCTCGATGGTCGTGGGCATGTTCGCGCCCTCGCCGACCACCTTACAGCCGTTGGCGACGAGCGCCTGGGCGTCCTCGAGCAGCAGCGTGTTCTCGCGAGCGCAGGGCAGCGCGATGTCGCAGGGCAGCTGCCAAACGCCACGGCCGTCGCCCTCGTGCCACACGGCGTTGGGCTTCTCGTCAACGTACATAGCGAGCGTGACGCCCTTGTCGTGGCCGGAGCGCTTCTTGTTGTAGACGTGCTCGAGCACGGTGTAGTCGATGCCGTCGGGATCCTCGACCCAGCCGTGGGTATCGGAGCAGGCGAGCACCTTGCCGCCGAGCTGGGAGACCTTCTGGACGGCGTAGATGGCGACATTGCCGGAGCCGTGAACGACGACGTTCTTGCCCTCGAAGGAGTCGCCGCGGCTCTTGAGGTACTCGTCCACAAAGTAGGCCAGGCCGTAGCCGGTGGCCTCGGTACGGGCGAGCGAGCCGCCAAAGGAGAGGCCCTTGCCGGTGAGGACGCCGGTCCACTCGTTGGTCAGGCGCTTGTACTGACCGAACAGGTAGGCAACCTCGCGGCCGCCAACGCCCAGGTCGCCGGCGGGAACGTCGGTGTTGGGGCCGATGTGGCGATAGAGCTCGGTCATGAAGGACTGGCAGAAGTGCATGATCTCGTTGTTGGACTTGCCCTTGGGGTCAAAGTCGGAGCCGCCCTTGCCGCCGCCCATGGGAAGGGTGGTTAGGCTGTTCTTGAGGATCTGCTCCAGGCCCAGGAACTTGAGCATGCCCAGGGTGACCGTCGGGTTAAAGCGCAGGCCGCCCTTGTAGGGTCCAATGGCAGAGTTGAACTCGACACGATAACCGCGGTTGACCTGAACCTTGCCCTGGTCGTCGACCCAGGGAACACGGAACGTGACGATGCGCTCGGGCTCGACGAGGCGCTCCAGCAGGGCGGCCTCCTCGTACTCGGGGTGGGCGTCGAGCGCCGGCTGGATGGTGCCGAGGATCTCGGTCGCGGCCTGGATGAACTCAGGCTGCTCGGGATAGCGGGCCTTGAGCTCTTCGAGAACTTTCTGCGTGTAGCTCATGCTTCCTCCAATGATGGGAAACGAAAAATGTTGGTCGCGGCACCCTATGTGCCGCGAACTTTATCGAGTATGGATAATATCGCACTGTTGCAGCAAAGTTACCCATAAGCCAACGAGCAGATGTTTCGTTTTGATTACGATGCAGGTAGAGGCGTTTTTGAGTGCCTGACATGCAAAACCCGTGTTTCAAACCTGTTTCGTCCACGTGTTCCAAGCCACCACATTGGGGACAGGTACCTTTGTGGTGATGTTGATGGTTAGAGGACGAGCTGATGGTAGTCGGCGGGGGTTATGCGGCCTTCGGTGGCAGCACGGAAGGCGGCGAGGGCATCGCCCGAGAACGGCATGGCCCAGCACAGCCCGCAGCCGGCGGTGATGGAGCCGGGCAGCGGCATGATGCGCCCGGGCACACCGGAGGCAAGACACAGCTGTTCGCATTCCATCACATCGAAGGTGCTGTCGAACGACACGATGATTTTGCGTTCGTGATCAGAGGCATCGCCAAACGAGGCCTCGCGGTGCGACTCGCGATACGCAGCCGCCGCTGCCTCTTCCTCGGCCGTATGTCCACAGCCGCCACAGCCGCAGGTGCAAGGCTCGGACCCATCGCAAGTGCAAGGTTCCCCGGTATCGGGGCAAATATCATGTGACACGGCATCTCCCGTCATTGATGTGTGCAGATCTAGGCGAGCAACTCGGCCGCCGCAAACTCCTCGGGCGTATTGACGTTCTCGAAGCAGAGCGTCGAGTCGGCGACCGCGACAATCTGAGGCTCGTCCAAATACCCGGCATTCACCCGGTCGATCAGGCAGCGGATTCGCTGACGGTCACCGGCGAGCAGCTCTTGGGCAACCGGCGCACACGCGTCACGGCGCCAGACGGCGCAAAGCGGCTCAATCCCCCGCTCCTCGCGCGGCACGCACACGTCGAGCGCCTCGGCCTCAACACGATCGGCAAGCGCGCCGATGAGTTCCGGCGAGACAAACGGCATATCACAGGCGACGATAGCAACGAGAGGCAGCCGGGCCGCGGCCAACGAGCTCGCGATGCCGCGCATGGCGCCCGCCGGCCCCTCAAGGTCCGACACTATTCGCGGCACCAGGCCGGCAAACGCGCGCTCCTCAAGGTAGGCAAGCTCGCTGGGACGCGACGTCGTCACGACCAACTCGCCGGCAACTGGCGCCAGCCGACCCAGCACGCGTTCGATGAGCGGCTCGCCGCAAAACGCCATGCGAGCCTTATCACAGCCCATGCGCGAGGACAGCCCACCCGCTTGGACGACACAAGAAAGATCGGCACGTCTTACGGTAGTCATACGGCAAAACACCTCCATCGGCATGCTCGAAACCCGGTGCACGAAGCTAAATACAGCCACCGAAATAGCGGCGCTACGAAAAGCTCGTGCAAAAACAAAACAGCGCCTTTGCGGCACGCAGCAAGACCGCGAGCACAAAAGCGCTGGTAGCGTATGGCGGGAACGTATGTGAATCGAACACATCCAAGACGTTTTGCACGCCTCGCAACGGTTTTGAGGACCGCGGAGCCCACCGGAGCCCATCCGTTCCCAAGTGCGGCGGTATTTTACCAAACCGAAACGGCTCCATCCCCAAAAAGACGAGCAAGAAGTTGCGGTGGAATAGTTCCTGTATTTGCTGTCAAAGCCTCCAAATAGGAGCTATTTCACCGCAACTGAGGAGGCGGGAGCGAGTGACCGGCCTAGCGCAGGAAGCGCAGGAAGCGCAGGCCGCCGGCATCCTTGTCGAGCACCGTAAAGCGCACGGCATCCAGGTGTTCCAAGATGCTGATGGCACGCTTGCGCGACACACCCAGCGCCTCGCGCAGCACGCTCGTGGTGGCAGCGCCACCGGCATCGGCGATGGCGGCGGCAACAAGCTCGCGCGCATGGGCCTCGGCGGCGGCAGACAGGGCAACGTCGCGCTCGACCTTAACGATCGAGCGATTGAGCGAAAGCTCGCGCAGGGCGCGCGTCATGGTGTCGCGATCGAGCTGCAGTTGCTCGCCCACCTCGGGCAACGTCGGTGCATCGAGACTGGCATCGTCCAGCAAGGCAACGATGCGTTCGCAAGCCTCGCGCACCACACGCGCCGCGGCGGCAGCGGAGTGCGGGTCGAACACCTCGGCGCCCTCGGAGGCGCACACGCCACGCGAGCAGCCCTCGGCAATCAGAGCCGCGGCAACGTCTTCATCAGCAGCAGGCCACGCAGCATGGGCGACGGCGCCGGGCGTAAAGCCCGTCTCCTTGGGAGACGCCGCATGCATGGCTGACAGGGTCGCCGCCAGTGCATCCATCGCGGCGTCGAGCACCGCGGCGTCCGCCAAGAGTTCCGCATCACACACGGCAAGCTTGCGAACGGAGCCCTGCGCCACCAGCCCGCGCAGTGCGGCATCGGCCTCGCCGACACCAAGATCCAAAGCCTCGGCAACATCAACCGCCGTAACCGGCAGCATCTGCAGCGCCAGCCAAGCGCCCACACCGCCCGCGGCATCGCCGGCCTCAAGCGCTGCAAGCAGCGTGCGCTCCCCCGCCGAAAGCTCGCGCGAGCGACGGCAGCGCGATAGCAGCACGCGCCCGCCGCCAATGAGCATAATGGGCGAATACGACAGCACCACGGCATGGTCTCCGGCACACAGCGGCAGCGGCTCCTCCAGGCGCACCTGCACGGTACGGGTCTCGCCCACCGCCATGGGGGCCTCGCCCTCCAAAAGCATGATGCGGCCGACGACCTCGGCCGTGCCGGCCATCACATGCACGCGCGCGCCCGACTCGAGCACGCGCGGCTTGGTGCCCTCGCGGCCCAGGTAGGTGAACGTCATCATAAAGCGCAACGTCTGGCCAAAGCGGTCCGCCACGCCCAGCATCTCGCCACGGTCAAGCGCCGCGACACCGTCACCAACTAGGTTGAGCGCCACACGCTGACCAGGCAGTGCGCGCGGCGTATCGCCATGCACCTGAATCCCGCGCACGCGACAGACCGTACGCGACGGCAAAGCCATCAGCTCGTCGCCCACCGCAACCGGCGCATCGTGCAGCGTTCCCGTTACGACAGTGCCGACGCCCTTAATCGTAAAGCAGCGGTCAATCGGCAGGCGCGGCGCGGCATCGGTGCGCTCGGCACGGTCGCGGCAGGCATCCCAGCAGGCACTTACCTGCTCGTCGAGCACCGCAAGCAGCCCGTCGATCCCCTCGCCCGTCTTAGACGACACGAGCACAATCGGCGCGCCCGCAAACACGGTACCCGACAAAAAGTCATCGACATCGAGCTCGGCAAGCTCGGTCATCTCGGCATCGGCCAAGTCACACATCGTCAGCGCCACCACCATATGCGTGACGCCTAGCAGCTCTAGCACGTGCACGTGCTCGCGGGTCTGCGGCATTACGCCCTCAACGGCCGATACCACCAACACGGCAACGTCGATGCCCGTGGCACCCTGCACCATGGCGCGCAGGTAGTGCGCATGCCCCGGCACGTCGACCAGGCCCACGATCTTGCCGCTCGGCAGCGCCAGCTCGCCAAAGCCAAGCTCCACGGTCATACCGCGACGGCGCTCAACCTCCAGACGGTCGGGATTCTTGCCGGTCAACGCCTCGATCAGTGCCGACTTACCGTGGTCGACGTGGCCCGCCGTGCCAACGATAACGGGACACTCCACCAACGCCTGAACCTCACTCATCGAGCAATCGCCTTCTCAACGCACGCGACGAGCGTCGATGCCGCCGTCTCGATATCGCGGTCACCCACGAGTGTGCGCACGTCAAACAAAATGCGATCGTGCGAGGTTCGCGTGACGACCGGCGTGTCGAAGTCCTGGACAAGCGAGCGCTTGAGCGCATCGACCGTCAGGCGCGCGTCAACAAGACGCACGGCCACGCACATCGTGGGCAGCTTCACGGTAGGCAGCGAGCCGCCACCGGGGGTCGACGATTCCTCAACGATCTCCACCTGAACGGCGCATGGGCAACCGGCCTTATCGAGCCCGGCGACCATACGATCGCGCAGCTTGCGGGCACGTCGCTCCAAATGGGCCTGCGGAAGCGTGAGCATGTTGAGCACCGGCACTTCGCGATGGGCAGCATCGGCACCGTCCATGTAGATACGCAGCGTGGCCTCGAGCGCCGTCAGCGCGAGCTTGCCCGGGCGCAGGGCGCGCATAAGCGGATGCGACCCACAGGCCTGGACCAGATCGCGACGGCCCATGATAATACCCGCCTGTGCGGCACCGAGCAGTTTATCGCCCGAGCACGACACCAGATCGAGCCCAGCCGCTACCGAAGCCGGCGTGGTTTCTTCGCCGCCGCGCACCAAGATGTCGTCGGGCAACAGCGCGCCCGACCCCTGGTCCTCGTAGAACATCAGGCCATGCTTGTGAGCAAGCGCCGCAAGCTCCCGAGAACCCACCTCCTCGTGAAAGCCCTCGATGCGATAGTTAGAAGGATGGACCTTAAGGATCATCGCCGTATCGGGCGTGATGGCGCGCTCGTAGTCGCCCAAATGCGTGCGGTTGGTGGCGCCGACCTCGACGAGTTTGGCGCCCGAAGCCGCCATGACATCGGGGATGCGGAAGCTGCCGCCGATCTCGACAAGCTCGCCGCGGCTGACGATGACCTCCTTGCCTGCGGCATGGGTCGCCAGCACCAGCAGCACCGCGGCGGCATTGTTGTTGACCACGAGCGCGTCCTCGGCACCGGTGAGCGAGCGAATCAGCTGCGCGGCGTGCTCCTTGCGCGACCCGCGCGAACAGGTGTCCACACTGTACTCGAGCGTACTGTACCCGCGCGCAACCTCGGCCACGGCCTTTGCCGCCGACTCCGCGAGCGGGGCTCGGCCCAGGTTGGTATGGATGACCACACCCGTGGCGTTGACGGCAGGACGCAGGCTTGGCAGTGCGGATCGATGTGCACGCCACTCGATCGCCGAGGCCAGCTCGCGCTTAGAGCGCGGGGCGGCACCGGCGCGAATGGCGGAGCGCTCCTCATCGAGCTCGGCCGTGACGGCGGTATGCACCACCGCGTCGCAGGTCTCCCCCGCCGCCTTCACAACCGGCCACTCTGCGAGCAACTCGTTGACAGAAGGAATAGCGCGAAGGCGGGCGCGTACCTCATCGGACATGTTCTGGCTATCGCTCATGTGCGGCCTTTCAAAACCAAAGGTGAATCAATCGTTCGAACGTCAAACCATCAGCCAATTCGATCGGCTGAGTCAATCAATCGCTATTATCCTCGCGCGCCGCGATCTTTTCCACGCGAACGGCGTTTTCCTGGGTGAGCGCGGCGCCCGTCAACGGGTCCCAACGCAACGGTGTATGGTCGAGTGGGCCGACGCCCAAGCCTTGAGCGCCACCGGCATCAGCGCCAAACGAACGTCCGCCGGGGGCGGCCGACGTAAAGATGCACGCCGGATGCAGGTACGGCGTCGTCTCCACGCGAACGCGGTCGCGGCCCATATCGCTCACGAGTTCGACGATCTCGCCGTCGGCAATACCCATGCACGCAGCAGCATCGGCATTCATCTGCACGGCATCCAGGTCCGATCCAGCCTCGGCGGCACCTTGGGCCGCAAGCCTTCGCGAGGTATGCGACTCAAAGGGACGATTGCCGCTAATGAGGCGAAACATCCCCGGACCGGGCTCCACCATGGGAGCGATCCAGTTGGGTACACGACCCATACCGGCTCGTTCCCATACGTCGCTTGCCAGCGCAATCTTGCCGCCGGCAAGCGGAATCACCGGCTCGCCCGTACGCGACGGCAACGCAACACCCGTGTCGGCCCAGCCGCGCTCCTTGAGCTCGTCCAGATTGATCCCAAAAGGCGCCACCTGGGCAGCCGCCAGATCGTCAGACGTAAACTGGAAGTACTCGCCCACGCCACACGCCTGCGCCAGACCGGCAAAAATCTCCCGACCGGGACGCGTGTCGTCATGCTGCACGGGCAGCACGGCGTTGCGGTAGAACACGCGCGCATCGTTGACGCCCGCCACTGTTCCCACGCCGCGGTCGGCCTCCAGATACGTCACGTCGGGCAGCACGAAGTCAGAAGCGCGCGCTGTCTCGGACCAGCGAATATCAATCGTCACGAGCAAGTCAAGCTGCTGCAAAATACCCAACCAAGCCTGCGCATTGCCATAGCCCGCACCGGGGTTACTGGCATAGACGATGAGTCCACGCAAATCGCCGGCAAGAATCGACTGACCGATGGTCGTGCACAGACCGCGCACCGGATCGACCAGCGGATAGCGCTCGGACCCCAACTTGGGCTCACGCGGCATTGACGGCGTCGCAAAGCGTGCGGGATCAAGGTCGCCCAGCGCAAGCGGTGTAGGTGGATTGAGCGCGCCGCCCGCATGTCCAATACAGCCCAGCAGCACATCGACCAGACAAATCGCGCGCGCGGTCTGGGTGCTATTGGCATACGCGATGCCAATGCCGCCATGAAAACCGGCGTCTACTACGGCAGCAGGCGCGGCGGCAGCCAGATCGCGCGCCGTGGCGGCGATCTCTGCGGCCGGCACGTCGCACATCGACTCGGCCCACTCGGGCGTCCAAGCACTCGCCGCCTGCGCCAGCTCGTCAAAACCCGTGGTATAGCGGGCAACAAACTCGCGGTCGTACAGGCCCTCGGCAATTAAGACATGCGCAATGCCCAGCAGCAAGGCCAGGTCGCAGCCCGGGCGCACGCGCAGCCAGCGGTCGGCAAGCGCAGCCGAGCCGCTGCGCCGGGGGTCGACCACGATAATCTTCGCCCCACGCCGGCGCGCATCGTTGAGCGCATCAACGGCCCCCATCGTCGACGAATCCACGATGGAACGCCCCAGGTACATGATGCAATCGGTATGCGCCAGGTCGGAGGCGGGACTATAGCCCAGGCTGTGCTCCCAGCCGGTGAGACGGCTTACCTCGCAGGCACCGTCGGCACCGTACACGTTGGGCGAACCAAGCGCATGCATAAAGCGATAGGCCCAGTAGCGGTCGAACGAGGGCACGCCGAGCGTCATACCCAGCGCACGAGGCCCGCGCTCGTCAACAATGCCCAAAAGACGCTCGGCAATCTGCGCGAACGCCTCGTCCCACGAAATCGCATCGAACTCCGAGCCATCAGCTCGTCGGCGCATGGGGTGCACAATGCGATCGCGCTCGTCAAACGGCATGTCCAGGCGATGGCGCCCGCGGGCGCACAGGGCACGCGCCGCGCACGGATGCCCCGGCACCGGCAACTCGGCCACCACGCGACCGTCCTCAACGCACGCCGCAAAGGCGCAATCGGCATAGCATCCCCCGCATGTCGTCACCACGGCGCGACCGTCACGCTTCACAGTAGATGCCATCTCGATTACCCCTTTCATCAGCCAAACACAACAGGCCAAAAGCCCGGCAACGAGTCCCAGGCCAAAAAAGCCTCCCGCACGGCAACGCCCCGCGGGAGGCCCAACGTCAAACAGACGGTACCTTACGCCTCGGACTTCTTGGCGTAGATAAACCAGTAGCCGAGCGCGACCAGAACCGCGCCGCCCACGATGTTGCCCAGCGTGGCGGCGGACAGGTTAAACGCAATGCCCGCGGCGTTGAGCGCATCGGCGCCGGCGACCTTGGCACCATAGCCGCACGCGTGCATCACGGCACCCATGGGCAAAAAGTACATGTTGGCAACGCAGTGCTCAAAACCGCAGGCCACAAAGGCGGCGATGGGCAGCAGAATGCCAACAACCTTATCGACCACGGTCTTGCCGGCGGTACCGATCCACACGGCCAGGCACACAAAGATGTTGCACAGGATGCCGCGGAAGAAGATCGTCACCCAGTCGATCGTCAACTTGCCGGCGGCGACGCTCACCATGGAATTGGCGACCGCCTCGCCGTTGAGCTTGTAAATGCCGGCCATGTACACCAAAAAGACGATGAACAGGGCACCGACAAAGTTACCGACCCATACGACGACCCAAGCCTTGAGCATCTGGACCAGGGTGATCTTTTTGCTCTTGAGCGCGCAGACCATAAGCGAATTACCGGTAAACAGCTCGGCACCACACACCAGCACGAGCACCAGGCCCAGGCAAAAACACAGGCCGCCCACGACGCGCTGGGCGCCCCAGCCCAGCGTGCTATCGCTCAAGAACACGGTAAAGAACAGGCCGCCGAAGGCAATAAACGCACCGGCGAACATTGCCAACAGAAAGGCCTTTGCGACCGGCAGGTTGGCCTTGGTCACGCCGGCGGCCTCGGTCTTGGCCTCGATCGCGGCGGGCGCCAGGCAATCGGGAGCGGGGTACTCCACCTTGGAATCTGCCATGTCAATCACTTCTTTCCTAATCAGCAGGGACAAGCGCTCCTATTACTCTTGCCCCAAGCGGACAAAGTGGGAAAAGTCGTTGGCGGCCACGGCGTCGTACACGGCGTCGACGGCCTCAAAGACCTCCGGGGACATGGGGTTGTAGAACTCCGTGTCGCCCGGCTGAATCCCTATGAAGACGATATCTTCGCACGATTGTTCGATTTCCTCGATCAGAATCGACAAAGGAAGCGAATGCGTGGTGAACATCGACTTGCGGGCCACATCACGTTTGTCGAGCAAGCGGATGGACCCGACGGGCAGCGCCATGTCGGCGGCATCGACCAAGACCAGACGCGGCGGACGCTCGCGCTTGACCTCGATGATGTCGTCCTCGGGCGTTTGGCCTCCGTCGATGGTGTACCAACCGGCAATGGGCGCGTCCTCCATCTTTTTGGAGAGCACGGGGCCGGCGGCATCGTCGGCACGCAGCACGCTTCCCGCCGTGAGCACGATACCCGCAAACGGGGCACCGTTCACACGTCCATCCACAACGCGACCCATTACTGCAACCTTCCCGTCAGATACACGCCCGACACATCGCGCACGCGCTCAACCAGATCGCGAAACTTCATCAGAAACGCGACTTGCTGGGCATGCAGGCCAAAGTCGTCGTCGAACACCGAGATACCGGCCTTGGCCGAGCCGCGAAAACCGCGCTCGTCGAGCAGCGCATCGCAGGCCTCGAGCAGCGACGGCACCGCCGCCTTGTCGAGCTGGCACTCGCCAAAGGAGCGGATGGCCTCGAACTTGGTCTTAGCCTCCCCCTCCGGCAGCGCGTCGACGAGCGAATAGAACACATCCACCGGCACCGACAGGCGCGGCTCAAAGCAGTCGAGCACGCCGGTGTGGTGGCCCACGGCGAGCGTGTAGTACAGCACGTCGCAGGCCTCCTGGGGAACGTCTTCCTCGGTCTCCACAAACTTACGCGTGAGCTCGTAAAAGACCACCTGGTCGGGCGCATGGCCCAGGCAGGGGTCGGCGACGCCCTCGGCGGCCTCATCGCTTGCGCGAGAGGCATCGCCAAAAGAACCGCCGAGCATGCCGGGGCCCGCAAAGTAACCAGAGCGGTCCGTGAGCTCCATCTAGCGACCTCCGGCCAGCACCAGATCCTGCAGCGCCGAGTACACCTCGACGCGGCGCGGATCGTCCTGCTTGTCGATGAGCAGCGCCATGGCACCGCGGATATCGCCCTTGGGCGCGCCCTCAAGCGTGTCCATAAACTCGTTGGCCAGGTCGCGGCCGTAACGGTAGCCGCTCATGGCGCGAGCCTCGCGCTCGATGGCAACGCGCAGCTTGTACGGCACGCCGGGGTGCAGGATATCGGCCTGCTCGCCGGCGGCCTCCACCGTGGTCTCGGCATGAAGCTTTTGGTCCAGCAGACCGAGCGCCATGGCAAAGCCGTAGATGGTCTGCGCGGGGCTGGGCGGGCAGCCGGGGATGTAGACATCGACCGGCAGGATCTTGTCCGTGCCGCCCCAGACGCAGTAGTTGTCGTAGAAGATGCCACCGGTGCAGCCGCACGCGCCATAGGACACCACGATCTTGGGATCGGGTGCGGCCTCAAAGGCGCGCAGGGCCGGCATGCGCATGGCACGCGTCACGGCGCCGGTGTACAGCAGCACATCGGCGTGACGGGGCGAAGGCACGACCTTGATGCCAAAGCGCTCGACGTCAAAGACGGGCGTGATGGAACCGAAGATCTCGATCTCGCAGCCGTTGCAGCCGCCGCAGTCGACACGGTAGACGTACACCGAGCGCTTGATCTTCTTAAGAAGGGTCGCCTTGGCCTTCTCGATGCTCTCGTCGAGCTCGATCTTGGTCGGGCGGTACTGAAGCCGCTCGGGCAAAAGCGTGGGTTCGGCCATGGTTACTCCTCCTTCGTATCAAAATCCATGATGATGCCCTCGACCGGTGCAGGTCCAGCGGGGATCTCGGGCGCATCGGGGTTGAGCTCGCGGTCGATATACTCCGGGTTCACGCCGTGGCCGCCCAGATACTCCATGCCGGGGCCCTGGGGCTCACCGGACGCAAGCGTCTCGTTGGCAGCCATGCCGCGCGCGTTGCCGGTCTTTACGGCCGAGGCGGCGCGCAGGGCGTCGAGCTCGCGCTTGCACTCCTGGCACATACCGACGGTACGGGCAGCCTGCTCGGCCTCCATGCCGCCGGCCTTTTGCAGCAGACGCTTAGCGTAGTCGATCTCCTTGTGCGGGGCAAACGGCTTGCCGCAGCGCGAGCAGTGCTCGAGCGTATAGACGCTCTTGCTGGTGAGGTCGTCCTTGCTCATGACGGCCAGCTCAAACTCCTCGGTGAGCTTGATGGCCTCCATGGGGCAGGCCTCCTCGCAACGGCCGCAAAAGATGCAGCGGCCGTAGTCGATCGACCAGGTGATGGTATCGGCCGCAAGGTCGGTGTCCATGCGGATGGCATCGGCCGGGCACGCGACGCCGCAGGCACCGCAGGCGATGCAGAGCTCGGCGTTGTGCTCGGGCTTGCCGCGCATGTCCTTGTTGGTGGGGAACGGCGCAAACGGGTACTTGACCGTCGCGTCGCCCGCCTTGGCGTTGACCTTCCAAAGCTTCAGCATATTAGAGCGCCTCCTCATCGAGCGGGGCGGCAACGGTGCCCTCGCCCGCAAGCGGCGACTTGTCGCGCCAGACGTTCTCGAACTGCTCCTTGTCGAGCACATGGTCGCGCTTGGCGGCGACATCGGTCACCGTCACGCGATCGGTGCAGGAGTAGCACGGGTCGAGCGAACCGACGATCAGCGCCGCGTCGCCCACGGTGTTGCCGCGGAACATGTAGCGCAGGACCGGCCAGTTGCTGTACGTGGCGGCCTTGGCGCGCCAGCGGTAGCACTTCTGGTTGTTGCCGAGCATGGCCCAGTGCACGTCCTCGCCGCGCGGCGCCTCGGTGGCGCCGATGGCGTACTTGTGCGGCGTGTACTCCCAATCCGTGGTGAGGATGGGGCCCGACGGGCAGTTCTCGAGCATGGTCTCGATCATGTCGATCGAATCGTAGACCTCCTGGATGCGGACGGCGGTACGACCGAAGGCGTCGCAGGTATCGGCCGTGGCCGCGTGCATCTTTTGGACGTCGGGGTCGGCATAGCCATCGAAGGGATGGTCAAAGCGCACATCGCGGGCATAGCCCGAGCCGCGCATAAGCGGGCCGACCGGCGAGAAATCGCGGGCGATCTTGCGGTCGAGGATGCCGATGCCGCTCGTACGCTCGATAAAGTTGGGCGTGGAGAGCAAAACGTCGACGAGCTCGGTGACCTCGGAGCGCAGCTGGTGGATGGTCGTGAGCGTGGAAAGCTTCTGCTCGGCCAGGATATCGCGACGTACGCCACCAATCACGTTGAGGCCGTAGGTCTTGCGGTGACCGGAGAGCTTCTCGGCCAGGTCCATCGACTTCTCGCGGACGCGGAAGAACTGCTGGAAGCCGGAGTCGAAGCCCGTGTAGTGCGATGCGAGGCCAATGTTGAGCAGATGCGAGTGCAGGCGCTCGACCTCGAGCATGATAGCGCGGATATACTGGGCGCGCGGCGGGACATGGATGCCCTGGGCACGCTCGACGGCCTCGGCGTAGGCCACCGAGTGGGCGCAGCCGCAGATGCCGCAGATGCGGTCGGCGAGGAACGTCACGGCGTCATAGTTCAGGCGCGTCTCGGCGACCTTCTCCATACCGCGGTGCACGTAGAACAGACGATAGTCGGCGTCGACGATCGTCTCGCCCTCAACAAACAGGCGGAAGTGGCCGGGCTCGTCGGAGGTAATGTGCAACGGGCCCATGGGGACGAGTGTGGTCTCCTTGCCCTTGGTATCGGCCAAGAACTCGTAGTTTTCCATGTCGCTCGCGGGAGCGGGACGGAAGCGGTAATCCATGGAGTCCTTGCGCAGCGGGTACAGGCCGCTGGGCCAGTCATCGGGCAGCACCAGGCGGCGACGATCGGGCAGACCCTCGGGGATCAGGCCGAACATATCGCGCAGCTCGCGCTCGCCCCACACGCAGGCGGGGACGAACGGCGTCACGGACGGGAACGTCATCTTGGCGGGATCGACCTCGGTGCGCACGGTCACCCAGCCGGGGTCCTCTCCCTCCATGGAGATGACGTAGTACACGGCGTAACGGCCGCACAGGCTGCGCTCATCGTTGCCGATGATCACGGGAATCCAGCCGTAGCGCTCGTAGTACAGGTAGTGGACGGCCTCGGGCAGCTTGTCCTGCTTGACGGTAATCGTCAGCTGGTCCTCGCACTGCCACTCGACCTTCTCGATAGCGCCCGGCACTGCGGCGCGCAGGGCCTCGACGTGGCTTTCGCAACGACGAGCGTAGTCCTTCTTTTCAGGTTCTGCCATGGTGCTAATTCACCTCGCTTGTCTTGGTCTGGGAACTGAACACCATGCGGTAGAGAGGAGCCTCGTGGAGCTCTTCGACGCTCTGGTTCAAAACGACGAACGTTGCATCCTCGACGCCGCTCGTGATGGCGACCGGGGTGGCGATACCGAACCACATGACCACGATCGCGAGGGCGATCTCGGGGATGATCATGAGGACGGGCACCTCGTGGCGCTTCATGTCCTCGGGCGCCTTGCCGAAGATGGACTTGAGCGCGATGCCGGTAAGGGCAAAGTACACGCCGGTGAGGCCAATGGCCACGAGCACGACCACCCAGATGGGACCGGACTGGACGCCGGCCACGAAGGTGAGGAACTCGGAGATGAACAGGGCGAACGGCGGGAAGGCGGCGAGCGCGAGCAGGGCGATGATGGTGAGCGCTGCCGTGACGGGAGCGATCTCGACGACGCCCTTGATCTTGTTCAGGTCGCGGGTGTGGTAGATGTGCTGGATGTTACCGGCCATGCAGAAGGCGAGCGCCTTCGTGAAACCGTGGAAGATGCAGTGCAGCAGGCAGGCGGCGATACCGAGCGGACCACCGATACCCAGGCACAGCGCGACCACGCCGACGTTGTCGACGGAGGAGTACGCGAAGCGGCGCTTGATATCGTCCTGCTTAAAGATGCACAGGGCGGCCACCAGGATGGACAGCGTGCCCAGGATGAGCAGGAGCGTACGCGGATAGGTGTCGCCCACCGTGATGATGGACAGGGAGTAGAAGCGGATGATCACCAGCATGGCGCACTTGAGCAACACGCCCGAGAGCAGCGCGGAGACCGGGCTCGGAGCCTGGGAGTGCGCGTCGGGCAGCCAAGTGTGCATGGGGAACAGGCCCGCCTTGGTGCCGAAGCCGATGACGATGAACGCGAACGCGAGGCGCACGAGCATCGGGTCGAACTGGTCGGCGTAGGGCATGATGGAGGTGAGGAAGGCTGCCTCATGCGCGTTGGGCATGATATCGGCGGCGTTCGCGTAGATGAGCAGCGTGCCGAACAGGCCGAAGGCCACGCCGGCGGTGCAGACCATCGCGTACTTCCAAGACGCCTCGAGCGCCTGCTTGTTCTTGTAGATGCCCACGAGGAACACGGTCGACAACGTGGTGGCCTCGACCGCCGCCCAGGTGAGGATGATGTTGTTGGACAGGCAGGCGAGCAGCATCGTGAAAACGAACAGGCTAAACAGCGCGTAGTACTGCTTGGTGCGCTCGGCCGGCATGGTCTTCTCCTCGATATCGATCTTGATATAGGAGATGGAGTACACGCCGGTGATGAACCCGATGATGCCTACCAGAAGGACGAAGATCGACGAGAGCGAATCGAGATGGAGCCACAGGCCCAAAGCGTCGATATTCTGCCCGCTCGAGAGCATGGTTCCCGCGGTGACGACCGAAAGGACGAGGGTCGCCGCGACGGAGATGGTGTTGAGCCCCGCAAAGACGCTGTAGGACGTCGTCTTGGGGAGCGCAGCCATAATCAGGGAGAACACGAGGGGACAAGCGAGCAGGGCGACCGTCAGCATTGAAACATCCATGGCCTACCCCTTCAATTCGGTCAGGTCGTGGGAGTCGAGCGACTTGGTGTCGTTCCAGATCCTCACGACGACGGCGGACATGATGATGACGGCGAAAATGGCGTCGGTGGCGATGCCGATCTCGATGATCTCGGGGGCCGTGGGCGCGAGCAGGGCGAGCGTCACGTGGCTACCGTTCTCCATAAGGCAGTACCCGAAGATTTGCTTGAGGATGTTGCGCTGGGAGATGACGCACGTGAGGCCGACGAAGAAGTGCGCGAAGCTGATGGCGAGGGCCGGAGTAGCCACCTCGGCGGTGGGCAGACTCAGGCGCGTGACCACCGCGAAGCAGATGGCCACCTCCAGACCGGTGAGGATGATGGTCCAGGCCGGCTTGATGGAGGAGGTCAGCGTGCTATCGGCAGGCGAACCCATCTTTTTGTAGGCACGGTTGAGAATGAACGGAACGAGGATCACCTTGGTGACGAAGGCCGACGCGGCCCACATGAGAAGCTCGGTAGCACCGGTGGTGAGGCCCAGGGTGAGCAGCACGCCCACCAGAACAACCGACTGGATCGCGTACCACTTGATGGCGGACGGGATGGTCTTCGAGACGACCACCATGGTGGAGGTCACGATCAGAAGACCGCCCAGGATATTGACTAACGAATAACCCATGTCCTACCTCCTAACCCATCCAACTAGAGGACAGAGGACCGGCGACGACGACCATGATCATGAGGACGACGAACACGAACGCCATGGCGCGCGGAAGGGGCTGGCCGGCGGCCACGGTCTCGCTCGGCTCACCGGGCAGGACCTTACCCATCCAACGCAGGAACCATGCGAAGGTGGCGACGGTCTCGACGACCATGACGCACACGAGGACGAAGATGACCGTGTTGGAAGCACCAACCGCGAAGCCACCGGAAATAATCTGGAACTTGGAGAAGAACGTGCTCATGGGGGGCACGCCGGCGATAGCGGTCGCGGCGACCGCGAAGCCCACGCCCGTGACCGGGTACTTCTTCATGAGGCCCTGGATCTTGGGCAACATACGGGTTCCCAGCGTGAAGCTGAGGGAGCCGGCGATGAGGAAGAACAGGGTCTTGGTGAACGCGTGGTTGAAGATGTGCTCGACGGCGCCGTTGAACGCCATCTGGCTTCCGAACACGGAGAGGCCCAGGCCGAAGAACACGTAGGCGAGCTGCGCGATCGTCGAGAAGGCGAGCAGGCGCTTCATATCCTTCTGGGGCAGGTACATGAGGAAGCCGAAGAGCATGGTCACGACGGCATCGATAATGGCGACCCAACCGACGATCTCGGGGATATCGCCGGCACTCGCAAGAGCGCGGGCGAACACGCACACGCCGACCTTAACCATGGACGCGCCATGGAGGTAGGCGGAAACGGGCGTGGGGGCCTCCATTGCGGAGGGCAGCCACATGTAGAGCGGGAACTGGGCGGACTTGGCCCAAGCGGCGAACAGGATGAGCAGCAGCACGACGGTCTTCATACCGGAATCGAGCTGGGAGATCGCGCTCAGCGCGAACGTGCCGGTTCCGGCGAACAGGAAGGCCGCGCCGATGTAGAGTCCCAGAGCGCCGATATGGGTGATGATGAGCGCCTTCATACCGGCCTTCTTGGCCGTGGGCGTCATGTAGTAGCTGATGAGGCCCCAGGAGCACACGCCGGTGATCTCGAAGAAAACGAGCTGGCCGACGATGGTGGAGCTGTAGGCGAGACCGGCCATGGCGCCGATGAACGTGGAGAAGTACACGTAGAAGCGGCGACGGGGCGCGTCGGGATGCTCCTTGTTCTTATCGCTCATGTACGGGAACGAATAGATGACGACGAGCAGGCCGATAGCGACGAACGCGGGTGCGAGCAGCGTGCTCATCCGGTCGAATATGAAGCCCATGACCAAGGTCTGGCCCATACTCGCCCAGGTTACATCGACCGCGTTCATGCCGTTTCCGGCAAACGTCGCGGCCAAGCCAACGGAAGCGACCGTGGCGATGCCGCCGGCAAAGGCGCAGATCCATTTAGCGTAGGGACGCGGCAGCATGACGATGAGCAGGGAGCCCAGCATGGGGACGGCGATCGCCACCATGGCAAAGAGGGACAAGCTCGATTCGATTGACATAGTTTCTCCCTTCTCCCTACACGCCTACGACGACGAAGACGAACGCGAGGACCGCGATGCCGACGACGGCCCAGGTCTGGTTACCGAGCACCTTGAAGCGCGAACGGGAAACGGAGTTCTCGAGCACGCCGCAGACAACGAAATCGACCAGGCACTTGACAAGGAAGACGACGGCGCCCACGAGAGCGGTGACGCCGATGGTCGCGGGCTCTCCCCAGGGGATGAAGATGGAGGTGAACCAAGCGACGACCACGACCTGCTTCATGCCCATGGCGAGCTTCATCATGGCCAGGGACGGGCCGGAGAGCTCGGCGAGCGGGCCCTCCTGGAGCTCCTGCTCGGCTTCGGCCTGATCGAACGGAAGCTTGCCGAGCTCCATATAGCAGGCGGCCGCGAAGGCGACGCCGGCGAGGATGACGGCGACGACGCTCGAGACGTTGCCCGTAACGATGTGCTGACCCATGGTCGCAATGTCCGTGGAGCCGCACACGATGGCGACGGTAAACAGCGCGATGAGCATGGACGGCTCGATGAGCACGCTCATGAGGAGCTCGCGGATACCGCCGAAGCCCGCGTAGGCGTTGGAGGAATCCACGCCGGACAGCGCGAAGAAGAAGCGGGACAGCGCGAGCGCGTACATGATGGTGATGGCGTCACCAAAGACGGGCATGGGGCTCTGGAGCGTGAACATGGGCAGGCCCATGGCGAGCATGAACGACACCGCGAGGAACAGCGGCGGCATGATGCGCAGCACGAAGCTCGAGTCGGAACTCACGGACTCGGGACGCGCCATGAGCTTCGCGAGGTCCCGGTAATCCTGAAGGATGGACGGACCGCGGCGATTGTGCATCTTCGCGCGAATCACACGGGCGAGGCCGGAGAAGAAGGGCGCGACCAGCATGACCACGAGGCCCTGCGCTATCGCAAGAACGATGTTCATAATATCCTCTCCCCTCTCTAGACCATGACCACGGCGAGCACGAGGAAGACCACGAGCGCCGCGACGATGTAGCAGATGTATACGGAGTAGTTGCCGCCCTCGATCTTGGAGGCGAGGCCGGCCAGCTTATCGGCACCCTCGCTCGGTGCATCGACCAGGAAGCGGTCGGGCAGGGGCTCAACGCCCTGGGCGACACCGGTGAGCTTCTGGAACACGTGCGCGATGGACCAGCAGATCTTGGTGCATACCTCGCGCAGGGTGTAGAGCGGGCCCATGAAGAGCTCTACGTCTGACGCGAAGCTCGTGGCGACGACGGGCATGTGCTCGTTGGGCTCGTAGCCGCACGCCCAAGGGTCGGTCTTCTTAGCGGGGGCCTTGGTGCCGAGGCAGGACCTCAACACGAACGCGAGGCCGGTGAGGACCACGAGCGCGATGGCGATCGCGGGGGTGGAGGTGGCGGCACCGGAAATCTCGTTCACCAGAGACACGCCTGAGGTGGCTGTGATGGCAGAGCCGGCAAGCACGCTCTGGGCGACGTCGCCCAGAACCGGGGCGATGACGGGAGAGCCGATTCCCAGCACCACGCAGATGGCCGCGAGGAGCATCTGCGAGAACAACATCGGAGCCGGGGACTCCTTGGCGTTCGCGGCCTCCTGGGAACGAGGGCTGCTCGCGAACGAGACGCCGTAGGCCTTCACGAAGCACGTGACGGCCAGGGCACCGGTGATGGCGAGGGCGGCCGCGGAGGCGACGGCGAACACCATGACGACCGGGTCGGAGAGCGTCGAGATGTTGAACAGGGACTGGTAGGTGAACCACTCGGAAACGAAGCCGTTGAGCGGCGGGATAGCCGAGATGGCAAGGGCACCGATGAGGAAGCAGACGGCCGTGACCGGCATACGGCGGAACAGGCCGCCCATCTTCTCCATGTTGCGCGTACCCGTGGCATAGAGCAGGGAGCCCGCGCCGAGGAACAGCTCGCCCTTGAACATGGCGTGGTTGAGCGTGTGGTAGAGGGCGGCCATGAGCGCGATCGTCGCGATGACGTCGTTGCCCAGGGCGTGCGCCGTCATGGACGCGCCGGCACCGAGCAAGATGATGCCGATGTTCTCGACGGAGTGGTAGGCCAGCAGGCGCTTAATGTCGTGCTCGTGGAGGGCGTAGACGACGCCCAGGACCGACGAGATGGATCCGAAGACCAGGACCATGAGGCCCCACCAGAGCTGGACGCCCGAACCCGCGAGCAGGTCGAGACCGACCTTGAGGATTCCCAGGATGCCGATCTTGATCATGCCGCCGGACATGAGGGCGGACACGTTGGACGGCGCCTCGGGGTGCGCCTGGGGCAGCCAGGAGTGCAGCGGGATGATACCGGCCTTTGCGCCGAATCCGAAGAACGCGAGGACGAAGCACGCGGAGGAGACGGCGGGTCCAAAGTCATGCGTACGGAAATCACTGAAGCTGAAGGAACCGCCCACGCCGTTGGTCATGAGCAGGAAGCTCGCCATGATAAGGACAAAGCCCACGTGCGCGATGACGAAGTAGAGCCAACCGCCCCTAATGGAGTTCTTGTTCTCCTCGATAACGACAAGGAAGTAGCTCGTAAGGGACATGAGCTCAAAGGCGACCAGGAACCAGAACACGTTGTCGGCGGTGATGACGAGCATCATCGAGGCGACGAAGGTGTTCATGAAGAAACCGGCGCGCCCGACCTTGCCCGGGTACTCATCGAAGTAGGACAGACCGTAGATGAAGCCCGCAAAGGCGAGGATTGAGATGAGGACCACGATCAGGCCCGCAAGGCCGTTGAGCAAGAGCTCGAGACGGGCGAACGGGAAAAAGAAGACCGTGTTGAGGGACGAAACGTCGCCAAGCACGGCCTCGAGGCCCGCGATGAACGACAGCACGGCCGCGACGGCGCCGATAAGGCAGCCGGCGGTCTTGGCGGCGTTGTCGGACTTAATCAGCAGAACCGAGGCGAGCGCACCGATGCACGAGACGGCAAGAGATGCGATAAACAGCGTCATGCTATCCATTGTTTACGCTCCCTTCTGCTTTCTCGGACAGACCCTGAGCCACAGCAGCCACGTCGACAACCGGACCGTTCTCGATCGAACGCAGGCGCTTGGCCTCGTCCAGCTCACGATCGGCCGAGCCGCCCATGACGGTGAGCGCCTTGGTGGGGCACGCCGCCACACAGTGGGGGCCGTCCGGGTCGAAGGCACACAAGTCGCACTTGACGGCGCACGTGTACTGACCGGGTGCCCACGTGAGCAGGCTGCTCAGGGACTTGGGGTAGGACGGTGTCGGGTCGCACATGCCTGCGACGCCGGCGATGGACGTGCCATCGGGATGGATGGCACCGAAGGGGCACGCGATGGCGCACAGCCTGCACCCGATGCACTCCTGCTCCTTGACGTGGATGCGGTCGCCATCGTGCTCGATAGCATTCACCGGGCAGACCTCGGCGCAGGGGGCACCCTCGCAATGGTGGCAGGCAAGGGCGGCCGAAATGCCGCCGGTCTTCACGAGCGCCAGGCGCGGCGTGTCCTGAAGACCCTGCATCCGGTGGGCGTCGGCACAGGCGGACTGGCATGTTCCGCAACCGATGCACCTCTCCGGGTTGATGTCTATGAAGCGGTTCATCCCCACTTCCTTTCAAAATAGCGGGCCGGGCGCCCGAACGTACGGGACGCCCGGCCCAAAAAGCCAACGAGAACGGGACTACACGATTTGGTTCACGTGCGTCTCGTCGTCGAACTTGGCGGCACCAGGCTCAACGTCCTGGGGAGCGGCAGCGTCCACCAGAGCCTGCTTGAGCTCGGTGTACTGACGCTCGACCTCGCCCTCGGCCCACACCTGGTCAGCGATTGGATCGACCTGGCAGGCAGAGAACTTGTCCTCGGGCGTGTGCGAGACCGGGTCGACCTTGTGGATGGTCAGCTCGTTGCACTTGCCGATCCACCACTGGTAGGTCATATAGACCGTACCCTTGTTGATGCGGTCGCTCACGTCAGCACGGCTGTATACCTGGCCGCGGCGGCTGTGGATCGAGACGATGTCACCGTTCTTGATGCCGCGCGCCTCGGCGTCCGCGGGATTCATGCGGACAAAGCCGGGCTCGTCAGCGAGCAGCGCCAGCGTCTTGCAGTTGCCGGTCATCGAGCGGCAGCTGTAGTGACCGACCTCGCGGACGGTGCACAGGATGAGCGGGTACTCATCGTCGGGAAGCTCGGAGGGCGCCTCCCAGTCGTGCGCCATCAGGTTGGCGCGGCCGTCCTTGGTGGTGAACTTGCCACCAGCGAACATGTCGGGCGTACCGTGGTCGTTCACATCGGTGCTCTTGACCGGCCACTGGGCGTAACCGCCCTCGGGAGCCATCTTCTCGTAGGTCGCGCCCACAAAGTTGGGGCACAGGCTAATGCACTCGTTCCAGATCTGCTCGGTGTTGTCGTAGTGCATGGGATAGCCCATGCGCGTGGACAGGTC
This sequence comes from uncultured Collinsella sp., assembly GCA_958407995.1. GTDB lineage: Bacteria > Actinomycetota > Coriobacteriia > Coriobacteriales > Coriobacteriaceae > Collinsella. The sequence goes on along the minus strand of CATYJU010000011.1, from coordinate 12,626 downwards.
CGCGAAGATCTCCCAGTCGTGACGGCACTCGCCCTTGGGCGGAACAGCCGCGTCAAAGTGCTGGAAGCTACGGTCGGATGCAGTAAAGACACCCTCGTGCTCGCCCCAGGAGGTAGCGGGCAGGATGACGTCGGCGAGCATGGTCGTCTGCGTCATAAAGATGTCCTGGCAGATGAACAGATCCAGCTCGGAGAGCGTCTTGCGCATACCGGCCGAATCGGGCTCGGTCTGCACCGGGTCCTCGCCGTAGTTGTAGAAGCAGTGCACCTTGCCCTCGTCGACCAGGTGGCCCAGGTCGGTGAGCTTGTAGCCCTCCTCGAGCGGGAGCTTTTCCTCGGGCACGCCCCAAGCCTTGGCAAACTTGGCACGCACTGCGGGGTCGGTGACTTTCTGGTAGCCAGGGTACAGGTTGGGCAGCATGCCCATATCGCAGGAGCCCTGGACGTTGTTCTGACCGCGCACGGGCGCGAGGCCGGAATTGGGTTTGCCGATCTGGCCGGCAACGCAGGCGATGGAGGCGATGGTGTGCACCGTCTTCAGGTTCTGCTTCTGCTGGCATACGCCCATACCCCAGCCAATGATGGCAGAGGGCTTCGCCGTGGCGTACATCTCGGCAGCTTGGTGGATCAACGCGGGCTCGACACCCGTGATGTCCTGTACGGATTCGGGAGTGTAGTTCTTGATGGTCTCCCACCACTCGTCAAAGCCGTTCGTATGCTCGGCGACGAATTCCTTGTCGTAGAGGCCATCGTTGACCAAGCAGTTGGCAAAGGCGTTGAGGAACGCAACATTGCAACCGTTCTTGATCGGAAGGTAGAGATCGGCGATACGCGCGGTTTCGATATGGCGCGGGTCGGCGACGATGATCTTGCAACCCTTTTCTTTGGCTCGCACGATACGCCTTGCGACGATGGGGTGCGAATCGGCAGGGTTATAGCCGAAGAGGAAAATGCAGCCCGCATCCTCCATACCGGGGATGGAGCATGACATGCAACCTGAACCAACCGTGTCCATCAGACCGAGGACAGTAGGGCCGTGTCAAGTACGGGCGCAGTTGTCCACGCTGTGGGTGCCGATGCACGCACGCGTAAACTTCTGCATGACGTAGTTCGCCTCATTGCCGCCGCCTCGCGAAGAGCCGGTGGTCATGACAGCGTTAGGACCATATTCGTCAATTATGGCCTGCATCTTAGATGCGGTGAAATCCAGTGCCTCGTCCCAGCTTACGCGCTCAAGATCCGCGCCCTTGGTGCGGCGGATCATCGGGTGCAGTACGCGAGGAGTCAAGATCTTGGTGTCGTTGATGAAGTCGTAGCCGCTCATGCCCTTAAGGCACAGCTCGCCCTGATTGGTGATGCCGTTGAGCGGTTCGGTACCCACGACCTGGCCGTTTTGGACCAGGAGGTTAAACTGGCAACCGGCGCCGCAGTACGGGCAGATCACTTTATGCTTCTCCATGACACCCTCCTTCCTTTCTCTGCTACCGAATACTCGGTACTTATTTGACAATCGTTGGGCCTGTCGCCCGACGCTTACGCCTCGTTTTCGATGGTGGCGCGGGCACGCTCGGCAGTCAGTTCTGCCAGACGCTCCTCGTCTACCAGGGTGAGGCCCTTGGTCGGACACGCCTCGGCACACGCCGGACCGCCGGGACGGTCCACGCACAGGTCGCACTTGAGCACGAAGCTCTTAGTCTGCGAACCCACGCGAACGTCACCCATCAAGACGGGGACCTGCGTGGTCGCCACGCTCACGGCGCCAAAGGGGCATGCCATGACGCAGCTCTTGCAGCCGATGCAGTTGTCCTCGTTGACGCCGATGCGATGGTTCTTTGGATCAAAGAACAAGGCGCCCGTGGGGCAGGCCTTGGCGCACGGAGCGTCCTCGCAGTGGTGACATGCCACCGGCGCGGAAATCTCGTAGGTGCGCGTTACGCGCAAGCGAGGTGCGGCGATGTTGCCGGGAATATCGTGCGCCTCGATGCACGCCGCCATACAGGTTTGGCACCCAATGCAGCGTGAGGAATCGGCTACGACTCGTTTATTGCCCATGTTGTTCACTCCCTCCTGAATCCCATGCCGGAGAGACCCTGTCGACGTTGCCCCGGACCGCCCGTGGTCCGGCATCGGCGTATCGAGTGCATGCGGCGAAACAGGCACTTCGATAGAATTCCTCCAACGATATACAGGTTAAATATACGCAGTTGCAGGTGGCAAACTTGAGCATAGGCCCTGCAATACGGGTGTATTGCAGGGGTTTTGGCAGGTTGGAATTATTCTCTAGAAGCTATAAAGGTGAGTGTATTACATGCGTACATCCAAGGGAGATTTCACGCTCGTTTCTGAAGGATGTAGTTCGTTTGTAATATCGTTTACACTCAATTACTCTAGTGCAATAAAGTAGTGGTTTTAAGATTGGCTATTATTAGCCGATGTTGTATTTGACTATTCAAATTGCACGCTCATTAAGGGAGGCCAGTGATGTCATCGACTCAAAAACGAGCCATCCTGCAGGTGCGCATTCGCGAGGAAGACAAGCAGCATGCCGAGCGTCTCTACGACGCAATGGGCACATCGCTCGCCGAGGCTGTCCGTCTATTTGTCGCGCAGAGTATTTTGATGCGCAAGCTCCCCTTTCAGCCGGTCGCCGTGCGCTCCAAGGACGGCACGGCCGCCTATGGACTGCTCAAAGCATATGGGGACCCCAATCGCCGCTCCGAGGAGCGCAATGCCTGGATTGAATACCTAGCCACAGAAAGCGACGAGTCGGTTTTGGGTCCCGAGGAAGTAGATATCCATGAGTAGCACCATCATCGACGAGACCGTCATCCTGCGCTATCTGCTCGACGACGACGAGGTCCTGTCGCCGCGCGCCGCCAAGGTCATCGCCACGCGCACCGCTCGCGTCTACCCCGAAATCATCACGCGCGTCGTGGTCACGCTGCGCGACGTCTATAAGGTTCCCCGCGTTGAAATTGCTGCGGCCATGAAAAGGCTGCTCGATGACGTCATGGTCGACGAGCCCACCGTTGTCGCCCTTGCCGTCAAACTCTTTGGCAAGACCCATATGGACTTTACCGACTGCCTCCTCGCAGCCCGAACCGCCATCTACAACGATGATGTCATGAGCTTTGGCAAGCCCATCATCCAAGGCATGATCGATTACCGCCGCCAGCGCCAAACCGCCGACGACGCCCGCGACCGCGCCGCCGAAGCCCGCAGCCGAAGCACCGACTCCACCATCGACAAGCTCCGCCACCAATCCCGCCACTAACCGACAGGCAACGGCATCGCCCGCCACTCAGCCCCATCCCCTCTTAAGTTGCGGTGAAATAGTTCCTGGATTTAGGCTTATTCGAGCCTTTCAGGAACTATTCCACCGCAACTTTCTGTAAGGGTGGTTTTTAGTGCCGCCGAGGGGCACTAATCAACCGTTTGCCGATATGTTTGGCTACGACTCATGACTCTGACCTGCCCCGTCAAGCTTTTGGTCAGTTCATGGCAAGGTCAGGCGGGCCAAATATGGGATAGCGTAGTGTCATTCACTCCCCCTCGAGACCATGGGGTCGAAAATGAGTCATGATAAACGCTGTACCAAACCGCAATTAGAGCTGTTCTTCCGGTTATTCGAGGCCCATCATGGCGGGCACCTGTTTGTAGCTACCAAAAAATGGGATGAACGCTGTGCCTACGCGCTCATGCAAAAAGAGATGATTATTCGACTCTACAACCATGTCTACGCTGATCCCGCGTATTGGAATGACCTCGGCGTCGAAGATCGCATCTTTCAATTGGCATCCGCTATTGCGGTCGTTGAACCGAATGCCGTGTTTTGTGGAGCAACGGCGGCACTGCTCTATGGCATCGGTTCTGCATATTCGCTTCTCGACAAGGTGCAAGTGCTGTTGCCGCGTTCCACCAGACGCGATATGTACGAATTCGTTGAATACCGACGCTGGCGGCCGGGCGACGTATGGCAGCTCGGTCCTTTTACGTTAACGAATCCATATCGCACGGTGGTCGACATCGCCCGAACTAACGCTTTTCGATATGCACTAGGCTATGTCGACGGGTTGGCTCGTGAGTACGGTGTCGAGCGTGAAGAATTGCGTGCATATGCACAAACGAACTGCCGCGGACTGCACGGCATCGCGCGCGCATTTGACGTTTTTGAACACATGGATGGCAGATCGGATAACGGTGGAGAATCCGAGGCACGGGCGGCAATGATTCTGGCGGGAGTTGCCGCTCCCGAACTTCAGGTTGAAATCACTCGACCGGGAAACGCCGGCTATTATTTGGCAGATTACGGCTGGCAGATGCCAAACGGCTCTTGGATGCTGGCTGAGCTGCATGGACTAGGCAAGTTTGAGGACGATGCCCAAAATGATCCGGAACATACTGCGGCAAAAACCTATCGAGCTGCCCTCGTGCGCGACGCGAACCTGCGTGCCATGGGCCACAACGTCATTCATTTCAAGCTCTCAGACACCCTCGATGTCAAAGCGTTCGGCTCCATGATGCGCGGCTACGGTATACCAACCACAAAACCCTACACAGACTCCTGACCGGCTGCCCTCATCTTCTCGACAACAGAACCCATCATCGACCCAGCCCGCTCGGCCTCAATAAGTTGCGGTGAAATAGTTCCTGGATAACAGCTTTTGCGGCTAATGGGAACTATTTCACCGCAACTTAGGAGGGGATGTGGGGTCCCCGGCATGTATATGAAAACGGCTCTGGCACCAAAAGGAGCCAAAGCCGTTAAAGATATCCTATGGAGCGGGCGACGGGAATCGAACCCGCGTCATCAGCTTGGAAGGCTGGGGTTCTACCATTGAACTACGCCCGCAAGATATGGTCGGGACGACAGGATTTGAACCTGCGACATCCTGCTCCCAAAGCAGGCGCGCTACCAAACTGCGCCACGTCCCGAAGGTGTTGAGCAGCTAAGGTCTAAACCTTGCGTGTCCCAAAGCGAAGGAAATTATAGGGGAGACTCCCCGCCTGTGCAAGCGCAGAAACCCTAGCTCCTCGAATGTGCGACAAAACGACTATGGAGCAGGCCGATCACAAATGCCACCACGGCAACCGGCGCCCACGCGGCACCGATATCCGCCAACGGCAGCGCATCAAACGGCAGCCACGTGCCCCCAAAGAACGCATCGCGGACCGAGGTGATCACGCTCTGCACGGCAACCACACCGCCAACCCAGACCCACACCTGCGGATGAGCGTCGCAAAAGCCGTGTACCAAACCCATGAGAACCAGCACGATGGCGACGGGATACAAGGCGTTAAGCATGGGCACCGAGAACATAAGGATCACGTCGAGGCCCACGTTGGAGAGCACGCACGAAAACGCCGCGAACACAAAGGCAAGGATCGCGAAGGGGCGGCGCATGGCCCCCTCGGAAGCCTCCGCTCCCCCTTCAACTACGTACGTCTCACAGAAATAGCGCGAGCAGCAGCTAATAAGACCGATGCACACGTTCATGCAGGCGAGGAAAAAGATCGCGAAGACCACGACCGTGCCAGCAAGCCCAAAATGCATGGAGGCCGAACGAGCGAGGATGGCAGCGCCGTTGGTGGCATCGGGCATAACCGTGCCGAGTTGCATTCCGGCAAGCGCCAGGCCGCAGTAGATGATGGCCATGAGCACGCCGGCGATCACACCCGAACGCGAGATCTCGAAGGCCACGCGCCTATCGTCGGTAACGCCCAACTCGTGGATGGTCTCGGCGATGATGATGCCGAAGGCGAGCGACGCGAGCAGGTCCATGGTCTGATAGCCAGTCAAAAAGCCCTGCACGGCGGCGCCTGCATCGTAGGGAGCCTGAGGCGCGGCAGCCGGTCCCAGTGGCGAGACCACGGCGGCACCCACGACCAACACGATGAGCACAATGAGCGCGGGGCCCGTAATGCGGCCGAGCACGCGCGTGATGACACCCGGGCGCAGCGTGAGAGCAAACGCGACGACAAAGAAGCCAACGGCAAACACCAGGCGAGCCGTGCCAAGCGAAACGCCCTCGGGCAGCAGCGGCACCAGCATCTCGAAGGCCGTGGAGCTCGTACGCGGAATGGCCAGGCACGGGCCGATGGCCAGATACACCGCCGCAACAAAGAACTCACCGAACTTGGGGTGCACGCGGCCGGCAAGCTCGCGCGCCGTTCCGGCAAGCGCCACGGCGATAAAGCCCATGACGGGCAGGCCGATGGCGGCGATGAGAAAGCCGAGCATGGCGACCGGCGTGGCTGAACCTGCTTGCAGCGCCAGCAGTGGCGGAATGATAAGGTTGCCGGCGCCAAAGAGCATCGAGAACAGGGCGATGCCGACGGTAACGACATGGTCGGAGCGCAGACCACGCGAGGCGGATGAGGCCATAGACACACCTTTCGGGTCGAAACAAAAACGGGACGGGCAAAAGACCCGTCCCGCAAGTATATACGCTCTAGCAGGCTAAATCGCGCAAAGCGTCAATCGCGGTGTCGACTTCCTCGTCCGTGTTGAAATACCCAAACGAGAAGCGAACGACACCCTGACGCTCGGTCCCCAGCGCACGGTGCATGAGCGGGGCGCAATGGGCGCCGGGGCGCGTCGCAATCCCCCACCCTTGCATGAGTGCATCCGAGATCTCGGCAGAGTCGATATCGCCCACGTTGAGCGAGACGATCGCCGAGCGCGTCGGTTGGCCAAAGGCACCATAGAGCTTAATCCCCGGAATCTCGCGCACACCGGTAAGGAAGCGATCAGCGAGCGCACGCTCGTGGGCAGCAATCGCCTCGACCCCACCCTGGGCCTCGATAAAGTCGAGACCAGCGGAAAGGCCGGCGATACCGTGGCCGTTGAGCGTGCCCGCCTCAAGGCGCGTGGGCCACTCAAGCGGCTGCAACGCATCGAAACTGTGCACGCCCGTGCCGCCCATGGCCCACGGCGCCACGTCAATGCCCTCTGCTACGGCCAGGCCGCCGGTCCCCTGCGGACCCATGAGCCCCTTGTGGCCGGTAAAGCACACCACGTCGAGCCCCATGGCCTGCATATCGATATGCACCGTGCCGACAGACTGCGAGGCGTCGACGATCGCCAGCGCGCCGGCCGCATGCGCGATGGCAGCCACACGCGAAACGTCGACCGCGTTGCCGGTCACGTTGGAGGCATGCGTCACCACCACGGCGCGCGTACCCGGCGTGACAAGCCGCTCGAGTTCGTCGTAGTCGAGCACACCGTTAACGTCACAGCCCGCATGCTCAACGGTCACACCCCGTTCCGCTGCCAGGCGGTTGAGCGGACGCAGTACGGAGTTGTGCTCGAGCACCGTTGTGACCACATGGTCGCCGGGGCGCACCACCCCGTTGATGGCGGTGTTGAGCGCCGCCGTGGAGTTGGGCGTAAAGCACACATGGTCCGCCCTCGGGCAACCCAAAAGGCGCGCGAGCTTGGCACGGCAGCCGTGGATGGTACGCGCCGCGTCGAGCGCACCCGACGTGGCGCCGCGCCCGGCATTGCCGAGCGAGCACATCGCCTGCGTCACGGCATCGATGACCGTCTGCGGCTTGTGCATGGTCGTCGCTGCGTTATCCAGGTAGATCATCGCACGACCTCCCACATATCAATCACGGTATAGCCCTCGGTGGGAACGCCCGCCGCGGTAAGCTCGCTGCGCAGCAGCTCCTCATCGGCAGGCAACGCCTTCCACGCCAGACCGCAGCCGGCAGCGACCTCCCCGGGCACGGGAATCGTTCGCCCGGGAAGACCGCGCTCAATGCACAGGGTCTCGCACCCCATGGCGGCCGCCGTGGTGGGAAACGTGATGACAAGCGCCGGGCGCTTCTCCCTCATGGCAACTCCAACCAATACGCTACGGGCGCACGACGCGCACGGCCTGCTCCATCTTCTCCACGATCACGTACATGTTGGTGACCTCGCCTACTGCAAGCTGGTCCTTAATGCCATAGTGGTCGAGGCAGGTGCCACAGGTGAGAATCTCGACACCCTGCTCGGCCAGACCCTTCAGGTCATCGAGCACCGGCGAGCCCTCGACGGTGAGCTTGGCGCCGCCGTTGTAGAACAGCATGGTCGCGGGCAGCTCCTCCTGCTGCGTCACGGCAAAGATGAAGGCCTTCATGAGCTTGTGGCCCAGCTCGTCGTCGCCACGGCCCATGCAGTCGGTGTAGACGGAAATGACGAGCTTGCCCTTGCCGGCGCTGGCATCACAGAAGGCAGCGCCATCCTGCTCGGGATCGGCCACGGCAACGGCGCCAGAGGTCGCCACGGTCACGTGCCACTCGGCGTCAGAAACCTTCTCGACCGAGGCCGTGCAGCCCTTCTCCTGCGCCATCTTGGAGATGTTCTTGACGGCGGTCTCGTTATCGACCGAGGTCACGACGGTGCCCTCGCCATCGAGCTGCTTCAGGGCTTTGAGCGTCTTGACGACGGGCAGAGGGCAGGCATCGCCCATGGCATTGACGTCAATTTTGGTAGACATAGCTTTTCCTTTCGAATAAATCGTTTTAGAACGGTACATGGCTCAATAAACGTGTCGTTAACGGACAACGCGGACCGCAGGACCGCCCGGCTCCGCCTCGCACACGCGCCCGACAACGGCGGCAACGCGCCCCTCGGCATGCAAACGACGCGCAAGCTCATCCACGTCCACCGCGGGCGCCGCAATAAGCAAGCCGCCCGAGGTCTGCGGATCGTACAGCGCATCCAACATGCCCGGCTCCAGGTCCTCGTCGGCAGCCGCACGCGGGTCAAAGAAGTCCTGGTTGCGGTAGGAGCCCGCGGGAATAATGCCCAGGCGCGCCATGTCGAGCACCTGGTCAAAGAGCGGTACCGCTCCCGACGTAAGTTCGATCTGCACGCCCGAGCCCTCGGCCATCTCGCACGCATGCCCGATCAGACCAAAGCCCGTAATGTCGGTGCAGCCGTGAAGCTCGAGTCCCTCGGCCAAACGAATCGGGGCCTCGTTGAGGGTGCGCATCGAGTCGAACATCGGACCAGCCTCGTCCTGCTCGATAAGCTCGCCCTTAATGGCCGTGGTGATGATGCCCGAGCCGATCGCCTTGGTCAGCAGCAGGACATCGCCCACGCGCGCACCGCTATTGGCGAGCATGCGATCGAGCGCGACAAAGCCGCTCACGGACAGGCCGTACTTGGGCTCGTCGTCGTTGATGGTGTGGCCGCCTGCGATGGTGCAGCCGGCCTCAACGCACTTGTCGGCGCCGCCCGCCAGAATCTGACCGGCAACCTCGACGCCCAGGCAGCTCGGAATGCACAGCAGGTTCATGGCATGGCTCGGCCGCCCGCCCATGGCGTAGATGTCCGACAGTGAGTTTGCCGCGGCAATCTGGCCAAACAGGAACGGGTCGTCGACCATCGGTGGGAAGAAGTCGATGGACTGCACGAGCCCCAGGTTCTCCCCTACGCGGAAGACACTCGCATCGTCGGAGGTATCGAACCCCACGAGCAGATTGTCGTTATGCACATTGGGCAAGTCGCCCAGGACCTGGGCGAGGGCTCCGGGAGCCAACTTAGCGGCTCAACCGCTCGCGGCCGTCATGGATGTGAGCCTCATGGTGTCCTTAGCCATACGAACCCCCTTCCAACAAATCAACGACTTTAAGTATACGCCCCAGGCACGCTTCCCAAGAGACCGCCGACGGCTCGAACGTCGAAGGCGGCGCCGCAAGCGCCTGCGCGATAGCATCTGCCAGTGCGCGCTCAAACAACGGAAGGTCGGCCGCCACGGGCGTGTCGACATCCGTCATACGCGGAGACGCCACCCACGTCACGGGAGCACCGGGAAGCATCGCCTCCATCCAGGGACGAACGCCGGGCAAATCGGTCGCCACAACTTTGCAGCCGCACGCGAGGGCCTCGATCGTCACGAGCGGCAGACCCTCATAAAACGAAGGCAGCACAAAGACGTCGGAACTGCGGTAGGCATGCACGAGTCCATCGCTATCCAGGCGCCCCGCCAGCTTCACCGGCACATCCGAGGCCGCGGCCAAGCGCTCGATACGCGCGTACTCGGCATCGTCCCCGCGACCGCCCACAAGTACCAAGCCAGATGGGCGGACGTCATCGTCAATCGGCAATGACACGGCTCGAACCAGCGACTCGACGCCCTTTTTAAAGCAAATCTTGCCCACGTACGCAAGCGATCCCGGCCGCCTCGCCACGCTTGCGTCGCGGCAGAAGACGCGATGGTCGTAGCCCGTCCCAATCACGTGGATGCGATCGGCATCGACGCCGCACACCAGGCCAATCTGCTCAGCCTGCTCAGCGTGGAGCGCAAAGACGGCATCGAGCCGACGAACCGCACTTACGATGCGATCGCGCTCGAGCGCATGCGAACGCAGCTGGCGCAGGTCGGTCGAATGGCACACGGCAACAACCGGCACGCCCCGGACGCACTCGCGCGCCAATGCGGTCACAAGATACAGGTGATGGCAGAGCACCAGATCGGGCCGAAACTCAGCCACCGCCCGATCGATTGCAGCAGCAAATGCCCGCTCAAATGCCTTGAGCATCGAAGGCGTCAGGTCACGATAGCGCGTGGAGGGATAGGGCATGACATCGGACATACCGCAGATGGGAAACGGCAGCTCGGGCGACTCGAACGGTACGGCAAACACGGCAGCACGCCGGTCCAGCTCGCCTTGGGTATCACCCGGTGCCGCGCCGCAAAGCACGGCGGCGCGATGCCCCGTCTCGATCTGTTCGCGTACGAGCGCGGCAAGGTAGGTGCCGCTGCCGGTGCTATCTGGTTTTTGCGCCGAGATATTGAGGATGCGCATGTCGCGGTACACCCCTAGGCCAAGGCGGCGGCGCGGACAGCCGCGCCGATCGCTCCGGCAAAGCGAGCTTGGGGCGAGGTGGTCACCGGCGACCCCAGTAGCTCGCCCAACCGCTCCACCACGAAGGCGTTCTCGCACAGGCCACCGGTCAGGTAGTACGGGGCGCCCGCGGCCTGCCCGGCCATGGTCGCCACGCGCGATACGACACTCTCAATCACACCACGGGCGATGTTCTCGCGCGGCTCACCACGGCCGATCAGGCTGATGACCTCGCTTTCGGCAAACACCGTGCACATGCTGCTGATCTTGGTGGGTTCGCCGGTGCGGGCGAGGTCCGTCATCTGCTGTTGGGAAATGCCTAGGCGGTCGGCCATGATCTCCAAAAAGCGCCCCGTGCCGGCGGCGCACTTGTCGTTCATGGCAAACTTGGCCACGCGGCCACTTTTAAGCTGAATGACCTTGGTGTCCTGGCCGCCTACGTCAATCACCGTGCCGTGATCGCCAAACAGGCGCACGGCACCGGTGCCGTGGCAGGTAATCTCGGTCACGACCTTATGCGCATAGGGCACGGCGACACGGCCGTAGCCAGTCGCGATCACGCGCACGTCGTCGGCAGCCACGTCGTAGCCAGCCGCTGCCAGTGCCTCGCGCAGCCGCTCGGAAGCATCGACCGAGGAGAACCCGGTTGGCTGCACGCACGTCCACGCCACCGAACCCTCCCCGTCGACCACAGCAGCCTTAGCCGCCGTAGACCCGATATCGATCCCGATCCCTATCATGGCTCTCTCCCAATCTAAACATCAAAGACAGTGGCACGTTCAGGCACCTTAGCTCTAGGTTTCTCAGGTGCCGGAGATTGCCCCGAAAGAGGAGCGCAGCGTACTTTGGGTACGCAAGCGACGGTTTGAGGAGCAAGATCCGGTGCCTGAGGAAGCTAGAGGGTTTCGATGAAGGCGGCGATGCGCGTCTCGATCTGGCCCATGTCACCGTTGCTGTAGTCGGTCTCGATCTTCATATACGGAATGCCCGCACCCTCGACAGCCTCCTGCATGCGCGCGCTCTCAACGTTGAAGGTGTGGCACGCCTGGAGCACGCTCTCTACCACGCCATCGACATGGTACTTCTCGCACATGGTCAGCGTGTTCTCCATGCGGCCGTCGTTAGGCGTCATGACCGAGCAGTTGATATCCAGGTAGCGGTCGGCGATGGCGCGCAGAATGTCGGGCGCGTCCGGGTCGATCATCATAGCCGCCGTGCGCTCGCCCGAGCAGTCGTCCATGCACACGACCACACCGCCGTTGAACTCGATAGTACGGCCGATCTTGTTGATCACGCCGCCCACCGGGCAGCCGGTGATCAGAATGCGCTTGGCGTCTGCTGCGACCGGGCGCTCACCCGCGTCGTAGGTCTCGCGCAGCTTGGCAACCTTTTGCTCCAGCTGCTGCGTATAAGCCTCGATATCAAAGCTGAACGTACCGGCGAACATGGTGCTCATCAGGTCGACACCGCTCATGGCCGCCGGCTGATTGGCCTGCAGCGCAAACATCTCGAGCTGGGCCGCACGCAAGCGGTTGCGACGACGGACGGCAGCACGCAGGTCATCGTCGGTAATCGTGATGCCGTAGAAGCCCTCGAGCTCCTCCTTGAGCAGGCGGCACTCCTCGTACCAGCCTTCACGCTCGTAGGCGCGATCACGACCCTGCGGAAGATGCAGAATGTGCGTGCGCTTGAGCTCGTTGAGTAGCTCGTACATCTTCTTCTTGCCGTCGCAGGTGGTCTCGCCGATGATCATGTCGCTAAAGTACGTAAACGGGCACTTTTGCG
>CATYJU010000010.1 GCA_958407995.1 uncultured Collinsella sp. | reverse complement strand
AGCACGCGGCTGTTAACCGCGCTGTTGTAGGTTCGAGTCCTACCCGGGGAGCCAGAATTTCTCAGCCCATTCTGCTGGGCTTTAAATTCCTCGGTAGCTCAATGGTAGAGCACGCGGCTGTTAACCGCGCTGTTGTAGGTTCGAGTCCTACCCGGGGAGCCAGGTTGTAAAACCCGTCGCTTATGCGGCGGGTTTTTTCATGCCGCGATCGCCTGGCGCGAACGTTGCCATATCAACATTTCGTGTCGAGGATGTAATCCCGCGACCCACCACCTCAACATGGCGCGCTCGTTGTAGAATAATGCAATGATTGCTCCCACGAGATGGTGCCGTGAGCACCAGATAAGGAGATTCTTGTGTCTGAGACCATTAACGGCAGCCTGAGCGTCTCGAACGACGTTATTGCCGATATTGCCGGTTATGCCGCGATGACGTGCTATGGCGTCGTCGGTATGGCCGAACAGCTCCAGGGCGCCGAGAGCGTGCGCCTGCTTGCCGGTCAGCGCCTCCGCAAGGGCGTGCTTGTCTCCGCCGACGAGAACGGCCTTACGGTCGATCTTCACGTCGTGCTCGAGAACGGCGTCAACATGAAGTCCGTCTGCCACAATCTTTCGAGCTCCGTTGCCTTCACCCTGCAGGAAATCGCCCAGATCGATCCCGCCAGCCTTAAGATCGGCATCCACATCGACGCGCTCAAGAGCCGTCTGAACTAGCATCCGAAAACGGAGATTCAAATACCCATGATTGCAAAGACCATTCGCACCTGTTTTCCGATCGCTGCGGCTGCCGTTTCCGACAAGGCCGAGGAGATCAACAAGCTCAACGTCTTCCCCGTACCCGACGGCGACACCGGCACCAACATGTCGCTCACGCTCGCCTCGGTGACCAAGGAGCTTTCCGCCCTTCCCGCCGATGCCGATATGGAGGCCATTGCCGGCGCCATTACCCACGGCTCCCTGATGGGTGCCCGCGGCAACTCCGGCGTCATCACCTCGCAGATCCTGCGTGGCGTGGCCGAGGGTCTCGTCTCTGTCGACGAGCCCATTACGTCCGCCAACATCGCCTTCGCTTTCCGTCGCGCCGTCAAGGTCGCCTTCCAGGCCGTTCGCAAGCCCATCGAGGGCACGATCCTCACGGTGCTTCGCGATGTCTCGACCAAGGCCGATGAGTGCGAAAAGAAGAAGTTCTCGGCCGAGGACGCGCTCGACGCCATCGTCGTCGAGGCCTACCAGTCCGTCGCCCGCACGCCCGACCTGCTGCCCGTTCTGAAGGAGAACGGCGTGGTCGACTCCGGCGCCTTTGGCTTTGCCATCTTCCTGGAGAACTTTGTCGCCGCTGCGCTTGGCCGCAGCACCGTTGTCGAGGATTTCTCCGCCACGTTTGATTCCGCTGGCTCTGCCCGCGACGCGGCCCTCGGTCGCGTTGAGATTGAGGCCAACGACGATTGGGAGGGCTCGGAGTTCCGCTACTGCAACGAGTTCCTCTTTAAGGCCGACGCCCCGTTTGACGAGGACGAGTGCCTTAAGTTCCTGGGCTCCATGGGCGACTGCGAGCTGCTCGTGGGTGCCTACCCCGATTACAAGATCCATGTGCACTCCAACACGCCTAACCTGGTGCTCGAGCACATGCTGCAGCTTGGTCAGATCTACGAGGTCTTTATCCACAACATGGAGATGGAGGCCCACGACCGTACCGCTAAGATCCACGAGGACCAGGAGAAGGCCGCCGAGCCCGCGAAGGCCCTGGGCTTTGTCGCCGTTGCCGCCGGTTCGGGCGAGGCCGACATCCTCAAGTCCCTTGGCGTTGACGTGATCGTCTCGGGTGGCCAGACCATGAACCCCTCGACCGCCGACCTGCTGGGCGCGGTGGACCAGGTCAACGCGACCTCAGTCATCATCCTGCCCAATAACGGTAACATCCGCATGGCTGCCGAGGCCGCAGCTTCTGCCTGCACCGACAAGAAGGTCGCCGTCGTTCCCACCAAGACCGTCCCGCAGGCGTTCTCCGCGCTGTTCGCGGTCCTGCCCGATTCCGAGCTCGAGGAGGCCGTCGCCGCCATGGTCGACGCCATCAGCGAGGTCCGCGATGGCGAGGTCACCCGCGCCGTGCGCGATTCCAGCGCCTCTGACGGCTCTCCGATTCACTCCGGTGACGTCATGGGTATTATCGCCGGCTCCATCGACGTGGTCGGCTCCGACGTGAAGCAGGTCACGCTCGACTGCATCAACCGCATGCAGGAGGAAGAGGAGGGTGACGCGCTGACGATTCTGGCCGGCGAGGAGCTGTCCGATGAGGTCTTCCAGGAGATTGTCGACGCTATCGAGGAGGCTCAGCCCGACTTGGAGATCGACGCCCATCGTGGCGAGCAGCCGCTCTATCCCGTGATCTTCTCGATCGAGTAGGCAACTGCCCATGTCCGAGCTGTGCTCCGTGCCGCGCGTCTCGGAGCGCTTTGCCCAGAGCAATGCGCTCGATGAAGATATCGCGCGACTCAAATATGTTTCGGGTAAACGCGAGGAGGCCCTTCGCCGTCTGGGAATTCGGACGGTGGGGGACCTCCTTCTCCATATCCCTCATCGATACCTCGACTTTACCCGTTCTTGGTCTATCGAGATGGCGCCCATCGGTACCGTGTGCACCATCATCGCCACGGTCGACCGTATCGTCCAAAAGCAGCCGCGTCCGAGCATGCAGGTGACCGAGGTCTCGCTTGTTGACGAGACGGGCGTGCTGCAGGTCGCCTTTTTCCGCCAGCCCTGGATTGCCCAGCAGCTTAAGCAGGGAGACCGCCTGGCCGTGATGGGCAAGGTCGAGTTTGCCTACGGCTTTAAGCAGATGGCCTCGCCGCACTTTGAAAAGCTCGAGGACGGGCGTGCCGCAGGCACCATCCTGCCGGTCCATTACGTGAGTGATGGCGTGAGCCAGGCGTGGATGCGCCGCATCGTAAGCGGCGCGCTCGAGGTCGTCGGCAATCCCTTTGATCCCATTCCGGCACGCTTGCGCGTTAAGCGTCGCCTCATGAGCAATGCCCGCGCTTTGCGCTCGATCCACTTTCCCTCGAGCATGGCTGAGCGCGATATCGCGCGCCGTCGCCTGGCCTACGAGGAGTGCCTCTACCTGCAGCTGGCGCTGCGCCTGCGCAACGACGGCGGGCTGGTCGAGGTCGCTCCCTACGCCCACACCGCGGGCGAGCACCTGGCCGCGCTCAAGCAGGCCCTGCCGTTTTCGCTGAGCGACGAGCAGGAGGCCGCGTTCCAGGATATCCTGCGCGATATGTGCGATGGTGGGCGCGTGATGAACCGCCTGCTGCTGGGCGATGTCGGTACCGGTAAGACCGCCGTTGCCGCCTGCGCGCTGGCTGTGGCTGCCGATAGCGGCACGCAGGCCTGCGTTATGGCGCCCACGGGCGTGCTGGCGCGCCAATATGCCGATAAGACCGGCCCTCTGCTCTCCCAGGCCGGCATGTCCTGGGCACTTCTGACGGGTGCCACGCCGGCCTCAGAGCGCGACCGGATCCATGCCCAGCTGGAATCGGGCGAGCTTGATGTGCTCTTTGGCACCCACGCGGTCCTTTCGGATGACGTTACGTTCAAGCATCTGTCGCTCGTGGTCATCGATGAGCAGCACCGGTTTGGCGTCGGCCAACGCAACGCCCTGCGCGCGAAGGGCCCCGGTGCCGATCTGCTCGTTATGACGGCAACGCCCATCCCGCGTACGCTGGCGCTTTCGGTCTACGGCGATCTGGATACGAGCATCATCCGCCACCGGCCTGTTCCGGGTGCCGATGTGACGACGTGTGTTCTCACCGAGTCGAGCCGTGACCTCGCCTATGGAGCCATCCGCGAGGCGCATGACAAGGGTCAGCAGGCCTACGTGATTTGCCCGCTCGTGGAGCCGAGTGACTCGGCCGATGAGCTGGAAGACGTGCCCGGTATTGCCCGCGACGATGAGGGCCGCGTAACCGTCCCCGTGCCGCTGCACGATACGGCGACCGAGCTCGATCGCCTGCGTTTGGCGTTGCCGGGTCTTGCCATCGAGCGCCTTCACGGCCGTATGCCAGCGGGGGAGAAGGACCAGGTTATCGATGCCTTTAAGCGTGGCGAGATTGACGTGCTCGTCTCGACTACGGTGGTCGAGGTGGGCGTCGACGTGCCCAACGCCACCGTCATGGTCATCGAGAACGGCGAGCGCTTTGGTTTGGCTGCCCTGCACCAGCTGCGCGGTCGCGTGGGCCGTGGCAGCGTGTCGGGCACGTGCCTGGTCATGACGCACTCCAAGGGCAACGGCGGCGCATCGGCGGCACAAGACCGTCTCCAGTCGCTCGAAAAGACCTCGGACGGCTTTACGCTCGCCCAGATGGACCTGCGCCTGCGCCATGAAGGCGAGATCCTGGGTTATCGCCAGCATGGTGGTGTGACCCTGCGCTTTGTCGACCTGGACGCCGACGAGGAGCTGATCGAGTGGGCCCATTTGGACGCGGTCGAGCTCTTGCGGTATGCTTGCAACCTTGACTCTGTGGCGACGCGTCCCTTGCGCGACGCGGTCGCCATGCGTTATCGACATATCTTTAAGGAGGTCAGCGGAGGATGAGAATCATCGGCGGCGAATGGCGCGGTCGTAAGATCGAGGAGCCCCGTGGTCGCGATGTCACCCGCCCCACGACTGATCGCGTGCGCGAGGCGTGCGCATCTATGGTCATGTCGGCATTCGATTTCGATTTGGACGAGGTTCGTGTGTTGGACGCCTTTGGCGGCTCCGGTGCCTTAGGGTTAGAGATGCTCTCTCGTGGGGCCCGCTCGCTCACGACGTTTGAGATCGATCGCAACGCCGCGCGGCTCATTACCAAGAATATCGAGTCGCTCTGCCGTGACCGTGCGCGTTGGCGCGTGGTCACGGGCGACATGCTGACGAGTGCCTCACGCGGTCGTGTACCGGGCGGCCCCTTTGATCTGGTCCTGCTCGACCCGCCCTATGCTTTTGGTGCCGAGCCGGTCGAGGAACTGCTGCAGAATCTGGCCCAGCAGGGTCTGCTTGCGTCTGGCGCTTACGCCCTGTTTGAGCATGCCGCCGCCGATGCGGGCGCGCATCCGGCAGACTTTGAGACTGTACGTGAGAAGCGCTACGGCATTACCTCGGTCGACCTGCTCCGTTGGGTCGGCGATAGCAAGGACGGCGGCACTGATGCTAACGAAAATGACGAGGCAGTATCCCCGGAGGACGCCCATGAGTGACACTATTAATCGCGTGATCGTCCCGGGCACCTTCGATCCCATCACGTTTGGCCATATCGATGTGATCCGCCGCGCCCGCCGCATCTTTCCCAGCGTGATCGTCGCTGTTGCCGAGTCGCAGGGTAAAAACGGTGTGGGCACCACGTTTATGCTCGATGAGCGCGTGGCTCTGGCCCGCGAGGCGCTCGGTGATATCGACGGCGTCGAGGTCCTGCCCTTTACCGGCCTCTTGGTCGACTTCGCTCGTGAGCAGGGGGCGGGGGCCGTGGTCAAGGGTCTGCGCGCCATGACCGACTTTGAGTATGAGCTGCAGCAGGCCGACCTTAACTATCGCCTGGATAGCGAGCTGGAGTCCATCTTTGTCATGAGTGCGCCGCAGTACGGCTATATCTCGAGCTCGGTCGTTCGCCAGATCGCCTCGCTCGGCAGTGACGTATCGACGTTTGTCCCGTCCAACGTGGTCGAAGCGCTCAAACATCGCTTTTCGTGACGTTTCTTATTGCCTGGTGGCATGTGGTAAACTAGCACGATGATATGTTACCTATGAAAGGAGACCGGATGCCGGGCGAGAATTTTCCTGGCGATAGGATCGTCAGCTTGGTCGATGAGCTCGAAGGGCTGATCGAGGAAGCCAAGCCGCCTTTCGGCAAGAACGCTCAGTTCAAGGTCATCGACGCCGACGTGTTCTTCAACATCCTCGACGAGATCCGCATGAGCTATCCCGAGGAGTGGCAGAAGTCCCGCCGTATCCTTAAGGAGCGCGAGGAGCTTATGGCTTCCGCCGCCGCTCAGGCCGATTCCATCATCGCCGACGCTCAGCAGCAGGCCCTCACCATTGCCGGTGAGCAGGAGATCGTCCGCCTTGCGCAGCAGCAGGCCGACGACATCCGCGATCGTGCCCAGCAGTACGAGCGCGAGACGCGTTATGCTGCCGAGGACTACGCAGAGCAGGTCTTTACGCACTTGGAGGAGAACCTCAAGAGCCTGACCGGCACCGTTACCCGTTGCCGTCAGCAGCTCAACGAGGGTGCCGCCCAGCAGAATGGTCAGTGGTAATGGCTGAGTTCCCGAGCGTTACCGTCGATCTTTCCGAGCAGCTCGAGTTTCCTGGAGATTCGTATCCGCTGACCGGTAAGGTCGATGTCGCCACCTACACGGTGGGCGAGAAGGAGTACCAGCTACAGGACGGCATCGACTACGACGTTGTCTTTACCAATGCCGGTACCGGTGTCTTGCTCACGGGCATGGTCCGCGCGCACGCCACCGGTGAGTGCGACCGTTGCCTGGAGCCCGCCTCGTTTGATATCGCCGGAGAGATCGAGGAGTTCTACCTCTTTGAGGAGCCCGAGGATCCCGAGGCCTACGAGGACGGCTACGAGCTCCTGGGTGAGGACCGCATCGTCGATCTGGGTGAGCCCATCAATGACGCGGTCGTTATGGACACGCCGTTTGTGGTGCTCTGCAAGCCCGATTGCCGTGGTCTGTGCCCCACCTGCGGTTGCAATCTCAACGTCGAGCAATGCGATTGCGCCGCCCAGGCAGAGGCAGAATGGGCCGCTGCCACGGAAAATCCATTTGCAGCATTGAAGAATCTCAAGCTCGATGAGTAAAACTGTGGTAGTATCGCTACTTGCGCGTAATCGCCACACTGGATAGTTCATAAGGAAGGTCACTATGCCCGTACCTAAACAAAAGCAGGGTCGTATCCGCACTCACACCCGTCGTTCCGCCAACATGAAGATCTCGGCTGCGGCTCAGTCCACGTGCCCCCGTTGCGGCGCTGTCAAGCTTCCGCACCACGTGTGCCCCAGCTGCGGTTTCTACAAGGACCGCGAGGTTATCGTTACCGAGTAACGGTATACTCTGGATGCGATGCCGTTCCAAATGGAACCACAATGGCCGGCTCAGTGAGTCGGCCATTTTTGTATAAGGAGCATGTATATGAGTAACGTTCGCGTTTGTGTAGACGTTGTGGGCGGAGACGAGAAACCTCAGGTTGTTCTCGATGGTATCGAGGCTGCGCTTGCCGCCGATCCCGATATCGAGGTCTTGGCAGCTGGCCCCGCCGAAATCGTCAATCCCTTTGCAGCTTCCCATGCACGTGTTGAGGCCCTTGAGGCACCTGACGTTATCGCCATGGATGACGATCCCATTCGCGCCGTGATGACCAAGCGTAAGTCGTCGATCGTGCTTTCTTGCCGCGCCATTAAGAAGGGCAACGCGGATGCGTTCTTCTCCGCCGGCTCGACCGGTGCCATGACCGCCGCTGCCACCGCCTACGTGACGCCGTTTAGGTATCAGGCCGAAGGCAAGAAGCAGCCGGTGCGCCCCTGTCTGACCAATGCACTGCCCAATCGCGCCGGCGGTCTGACGGTGCTGTGCGACATGGGTGCCAACCCCGATGTCGAGGTTGACGATATGGTGCGTTTTGCCCAGATGGGCAGCGCCTATGCCCGCGTCGTCCTGGGCATCGAGCATCCTCGCGTGGGCATGCTCGCCAACGGCACCGAAGACGAGAAGGGCTCCAACTTTACCAAGGCCTGTTTCCCTGCTATGAAGGCCGCCGTTCCCGGCTTTGTTGGTAACTGCGAGGGCACCGACCTCACCTCAGGTAACTTCGATGTCATCGTTGCCGATGGCATGTCGGGCAATATTGCGCTCAAGGCCACCGAGGGCGCTGCCAAGTTTTTGCTGCAGGAGCTCAAGGGCGCCTTTATGGCCTCGCTCGGCACCAAGATCGCCGCGCTGCTCATTAAAAAGCAGATGCGCGAGATTAAGGCCAAGCTCTCTGGCGACGCCAAGGGCGGCGCGATTCTTCTGGGCCTGCGCGGCGTGGTCCTGATCGGCCATGGTGCCACCTCAGTCGAGGCTGTCAAAAACGGTACGCTCGCGGCGGCCGAAGCCGTGCGCGCCGGGCTGGTCGAGAATGTCGCCAACTCTATGGATGGTATCGTTTTATAAGAGCGAGTTAGAGCGCTGTTATGTGCTTCGCGGTGCACGCCGTGGGGTAGAATCAGAACCGTGTCTTGGTACCGCCCGGGCGGTACCATTCTTTTGGTATTCATGCACTATGAGAGGAAGCGCTATGGACCGCTCCGAAATCTTCGACAAGATCGCCGAGGTCGCTGCTGACGTTCTGGGCGTCGATGTTGCCGAAATTAGCGAGGAGACCACCTTTGACGACCTCGATGCCAACTCGCTCGAGCGCCTGCAGCTGGTTACGGCTATCGAGGACGAGTTCAACCTCGAGATCGATGACGAGACCCTGCTCTCGCTCAACTCTGTCGCCGACGCCGTCGACGCTATCGAAGCTGCCAAGGAGGCCTAAGTCTTGGCTTTATCCGACCGACTTACGCGCGCCCAGGAAATCCTGGGCCACGAGTTCAACAATAAGGTGCTGCTGCGCGCGGCCCTTACGCATCCCTCGGCAGTCGAGGGACAGCCGGTTTCTGCCAGCTATGAGCGCCTTGAGTTCTTGGGCGATTCCATTTTGGGCGCTGTGGTCGCACGCTCCCTGTTTGAGTCCTATCCGGAGTTTGACGAGGGCAAGCTCACGCGCCTGAAGGTGTCGCTTGTCTCGGGTGCTACGCTGTCCGAGGTTTCTCACGAGCTGGGCATCGACGACATCATCATCTTTGGTGCCTCTGAGACCGGTACTGGTGCGCGCGGCCTGCATTCGGCCCTCGAGAACGTCTATGAGTCGCTCGTGGGTGCGCTGTACCTGGATGCCGGCTGGGATGCGGCGGCGGAGTTCATTCACCGTACGCTTAAGCCGCATTTGGCTTCCGAGCGTGCCGAGCATCCTGCGAACCCCAAGTCGTTTTTGCAGGAGTGCGTGCAGGCCGACGGTCACGAGCCCCCAGCGTATAAGCTCGTTGGCTCCGAGGGCCCGGCGCATGCGCCCACCTTTACCGCCGTGGTGTTGATCGATGGTATTCGTCAGGGTCGCGGCTCCGGCTCCTCAAAGAAGGAAGCCGAGGGAGCCGCCGCGCTCGAAGCGCTCGACCGCATGGGTTACACCACCAACGGCGTGATTCTGAACAAGAAGCACGTGTAAGCGAGGAACCGTGTATCTCAAGTCCCTCACGCTCAAAGGGTTCAAGTCGTTTGCCGACCGCGCCCATATGACGTTTGAGCCGGGCCTGACCGTCATCGTCGGTCCCAACGGCTCGGGAAAATCGAACATCTCTGACTCGATTCTGTGGGTCCTGGGCGAGCAGAGCGCCAAGCAGCTGCGCGGCCAGGCCATGGAGGATGTCATCTTCTCGGGCTCGTCAGCGCGCAAGCCGGTGGGTGTCGCCGAGGTCACGCTGGTGCTCGATAACTCGGACCATATGCTGCCCGTCGACTTTGACGAGGTCGCCATCACCCGTCGTATGTATCGCTCGGGCGAAAGCGAGTACCTCATCAACTCGAGTCCGTGCCGCCTGATGGACATTCAGGACATCCTGCACGATTCGGGCCTGGGTAAGGATACGCATTCCATCATCAGCCAGGGCAAGCTCGACGCCATTTTGCAGAGCCGCCCCGAGGAGCGCCGTGCCCTCATCGAGGAGGCCGCCGGCATCTCCAAGCACAAACGCCGCAAGGAGCGTGCGCTCAAAAAGATTAAATCGATGGACGAGCACTTGACCCGTGCCCGCGACATCAATAAGGAAATCGCCCGTCAGCTGCGGCCGCTGGAGCGTCAGGTCGATCGCGCGCGCAAGTACAAAGAGCTGTCCTCTCGCGCGAACGAACTTACGCAGATGCTGGCCGTCGACGAGCTTCGTTCGCTGCAGTCGCAGTGGAACGACTTGGAGAGCCGCTCCAAGGAAGGCGCCGCCGAGCTGGAGCTTGCGCAGTACCGCATGGGCGAAAAGGAGCGCGAGCTCGAGAAGCTCCAGGTTATGCTCGAGGAAAAGGGCCTGTTTGTGGGCGACCTGGGCGAGCAACGCCGCCATATGCAAGATGTGGTCGGCCGCGTTAACTCCGACATGCGCCTGCTCGAAGAAAAGGGCCACAACATGGTGTCGCGCCTGTCTGACATGCGCGGTCAGATTTCGAGCTCCGAGCATCAGCGTCGTCGCGTGGTCGAGGAGCTTGAGGACGCGCGTGCGCAGCTTGAGGAAGTGACCGGTGCGCATATGCAGGCCCAGGAGGACGTCGACGCCGCTGGTCCTGCCGCCGCCGAGCTCCACGAGCGGCGCGTGGCGCTCGACAATCAGATTTCGAAGCTTACGCGCGAACAACGCGATGTGCAGCGCGTAGCCGATAACGCCGCGCTCGAGCTCGCCAAGGTGAAGGATTCCTTGAGCAATGCCGAGGTCGAGGACAACATGTATGCCTCGCGCCTGGAGCAGATCGATGAACAGCTCGAGGAGGTCACGGCCTCGCTCGAGAGCCGTCGCGACCGCGCCGAGGAGCTTGAAGGCGCTCTTGAGGAAGCGCGCCAGGCCCAGGCCGATGCGCGTGAGGCCACCGAGACGGCGCGCGCGGCCCTCAAGGACCTGCGTGCCCGCGAGAGTGAGGCGCGCAACAAGCTGTCCGAGGTGCGCTCGGAGCTTGCCAGCCAAAAGAAACTCGATGCCCGCATGGCCGACAGCTCGCCGCTCGTGAGCCGTCTGGTGGGTGCGCTGGGCGACGATGTCTCGGGTCGTCTGGGCGACGTGCTCGAGGCCCCGCGCGAGCTTGAGGGCCTGGTTGAGCAATTGCTCGCCGGCGATATCGATGCGCTGCTGTTTGATGACGCCGCCACGCTTGAGCGTGCCGGTCGTGCGGCTCTGGACCAAAAGAAGGCCTCGGGCGAAGCACTGCTGGTGGCGCGCGACGTGAGCGGCTCTACCGCCGCTGAGGGCGCTGCCGGTATCCGCCTGGTTGATCGTCTGTCCGTGCGCGCAGGCTACGGACCCGTCGTCGAGGCGCTGCTCGGCGGCTATTACGTGATCGATGACTTGGCTGCCGCGCTGTTGGCGCCGGTCGTTGACGGTGTGACCTATGTGACTCCCGATGGCGCCCGCGTAAGCTGTGGCGGCCTGGTGCGCGTGGGCCTCGATGCTGGCGAGGCCTCGGGTGCTCTGGAGCGTAAGCGTCGCATTCGCGAGCTGGAGGGGCTTGAGCCCGATCTGGCTGCCGTGTTTGAGCATGTGTCGGATCAGGTCGTCGAGGCCAACGTTGCCGTCGAGGAGGCCCGTGCCGCCGAGGGCGATGCCGCCGGTGAGATCGCCCGTCTTGAGGGCGAGCGCCGCTCGCTGCTCTCCGAGATCGGCCGCTTGGAGCAAAGCGCCAACAATGCCGAGGTCGAGCGCGTGCGCATCTCCAAGCGCCGCGAGCAGGCTGCCGAGGCCGTTCGTGCCGCGCGCCCGCGCGTTGACGAGCTCACCCGTTCGCGTGACGAGGCGCGTGCACAGGCAAGCGACCTGGGCCTCCAGATTGCCGAGGCCAACGATGAGCTCGATCGCGTTCGCCGTGACGATTCCGAGGCCGCCGGTAAGCTCGCCGATGCCAAGGTGCGCCTGGCCCAGACGAGCGAGCGCCTGCGTTCGCTGAAGGGCCGCGTGCCCGACCTTGAGCATCGTCTTGAGGGCATCGACCGTCGTATCCGCGGAACACGCCAGGCTTCGCGCTCGCTCGAGCTGCTGCGCCTGCGCGTCGACCCCATGCACGAACGCTATTCTGCCCTGTTGGAACGCGCGTCGGATTGGGCAGCGCGCCTGCGTGACCAGGCCTCTCTGGAGGAGGCGGACTCCGCTTCGCTTAAGAAGACCATCGAGGATGCCAAGGCAGAGGTTGCCCGCGCTAAGGAGCGAGTCGATACCGCCTCCGCCGCGCAAAACGAGTTCAAGGTCGCGCGTGGCAAGCTCGAGGTGCAGGTAGAGGCCGCCATTAAGGCCATTACCGCCGATGGCACCACGGTACTCGAGGAAGCACTCATGCTTCCGGCGCCCACGGACCGCGATGCCGCCGAGCGCGAACTCAACCAGCTTGTGCGCCAGATCAACAACCTTGGTCCCGTTAACCAAGTTGCCATGGAGGAGTACGAGCAGCTCAAGCGCCGCGCCGATTACATCGAGGAGCAGCTGGCCGATCTGGAGAGCGCGCGCAAGGCGCTCGCCAAGATCACCGTGGCTATCGACCGTAAGATGCGCAAGGCGTTCCTGGTGACGTTTGAGAAGGTCGATGCGAACTTCCGCGAGATCTTCGCCATGCTCTTCCCGGGCGGTCAGGCTCATCTGGAGATGACCGATCCCGAGCATCCTGCCGAGACGGGTATCGAGGTCGTGGCGCAGCCGCGCGGCAAGCGCATCACCAAGATGATGCTCATGTCGGGCGGCGAGAAGAGCCTGACGGCGCTCGCCCTGCTCTTTGCTGTGTACCGCACGCGCACGGTGCCGTTCTATGTGCTGGACGAGGTCGAGGCGGCACTCGATGACGCCAACCTGTCCAAGCTTATCGGCGCACTCGACGTGTTGCGTTCCGATACGCAGCTCTTGGTTATCTCGCATCAGCGCCGTACTATGGAGGACGCTGACGTCCTCTACGGCGTCTCGATGCAAGCCGACGGCGTCAGTCGCGTCGTCTCGCAAAAACTCGATCGCGAAACCGGAAAGGTCGTGAATGCATAATGGGATTCTTCGATGCTCTCTCGCGCGGACTTGAGCGCAGCCGCGAGGCCCTCAACGAGGTCTTTTACTTTGGCGGCGAGGTCGACGAGGATTTTTGGGAGGACCTAGAGGACACCCTCGTTATGGGTGACATGGGTGCCGAGGTCGCGATCAAGGTGTCCGATGACCTGCGCGATGCCGCGGCCAAGAAGAACCTCAAGACCGCTCCTCAGCTTCGCCGTGCCCTGGCCGAGCAGCTTGAGCAGCACTTTGTGCCCATCGAGCGCGATCCGTTCTCCGATACGCCGAGCTGCGTGCTGTTTGTGGGCATTAACGGCGCCGGCAAGACCACGACGGTCGGTAAGATCGCGAGCGCCATGGCCGCCCGCGGCAAGAACGTCGTGATCGGCTCTGCCGATACGTTCCGCGCTGCCGCTATCGAGCAGCTCGATGTGTGGGGCCAGCGCGCTGGCGTCCCCGTCATCAAGCGCGACCGCGGCTCCGACCCGGCAAGCGTGTGCTATGACGTGCTCGACGAGGCCGACAAACGCGGCAGCGACCTGGTGCTTATCGATACCGCCGGCCGTCTGCACACGAGCCCCGAGCTCATGCGCGAGCTTGCCAAGGTGGTCAACGTGACGCGTAAGCGCGCCGCCAATATGGCCGCCGGTCCCATGCCGGTCTCGGTCGTGCTCGTGATCGATGCCGCCACTGGTCAGAACGGTCTGAACCAGGCGCTCGAGTTTAACGAGGCGCTGGGCCTGGACGGTATTATCATGACTAAGCTCGACGGCACGGCTAAGGGCGGTATCGCCATGGCCGTGGCCGAGAAGCTCAAGCTCCCGATCCTGCGCGTGGGCGTGGGCGAGCAGGTCGATGACCTGCAGGAGTTCAATGCCAAAGATTTCTGCCGCGCCCTGGTGGGCGAGTCCAATTAAGGAGTGACTAGTGTTTGATTCCCTGAGCGATCGCCTCAACGACACATTTGACCGCCTGCGCGGCAAGGGCAAGCTGACCGAGGCCGATATCACCTCGGCTATGCGCGACATTCGCATGGCGCTGCTCGAAGCCGACGTCAACTTCAAGGTCGTCAAGGAGTTCGTCGCCAAGACCAAGGAGCGCTGCATGACCGCCGAGGTCATGGAGTCGCTGTCGCCAGCACAAAACGTCGTCAAGATCGTGCTCGACGAGCTCACCGAGATGCTCGGCTCCACAGAGAGCAAGCTCGTCTTTAGTAACCGCATTCCCAATGTCATCATGCTCGTGGGCCTGCAGGGTTCCGGTAAGACCACGGCGGCCGTAAAGCTGGCCTACCTGCTCAAGAAGCAGGGCCGCTCGCCGCTGCTCGCCGCGTGCGACGTCTACCGTCCCGCCGCTGCCGACCAGCTTGCCACGCTCGGCGGAGAGATCGGTGTCCCGGTCTTCCGAGGCGACGGTGCGCACCCGGTCGACATCGCCAAGGGCGCCATTCAGGAGGCCGTCGACCACCTGCGTGACGTGGTCATCGTCGATACCGCCGGTCGTTTGCAGATCGACGAGCAGATGATGCAGGAGGCCGTGGACATCAAGAAGGCCGTCAAGCCCGATCAGGTGCTGATGGTCGTCGATGCCATGACCGGCCAGGATATCGTCAACGTCGTCTCGACCTTCGCCGAGCGCACCGACTTTGACGGCGTGATCATCTCCAAGCTCGACGGCGACGCCCGTGGCGGCGGCGCACTTTCCGTGCGCCAGGTGACCGGTAAGCCCATCAAGTTCGTGAGCATGGGCGAGAAACCCGATTCGCTGGAGCCGTTCTATCCTGATCGTATGGCCAAGCGAATCTTGGGCATGGGCGATGTTGTCGGCATTATCGAGAAGGCCCAGGAGGCGGCCGACGCTGAGCAGCTCGAGGCTGCCGAGCGCATGCTGCGCGAGGGCTTCACCATGAACGACATGCTCGACCAGATGAAGGCCGTCAAGAAGATGGGCGGCATGAAGGGCATTCTGGGCATGCTCCCCGGTGGCCAGCGTGCGCTCAACCAGATGGGTGGCAACCTGGACGAAGGTATCTTCGATAAGAACGAGGCCATCATCATGTCGATGACCAAGGAGGAGCGCCTGCGTCCCTCCATCATCAACGGCCAGCGCCGTGCCCGCATTGCCAAGGGCGCCGGCGTGACCCCCACCGAGGTCAACAGCCTTATGAAGCAGTGGGGCGAGATGAACAAGATGATGGGCCGCATGCGCACGATGGCCAATCAGGCACAGGCCGGCGGCAAAAAGGGCAAAAAGGGTAAGAAGGGCAAAAAGATGCGCATGCCCAATATTCCCGGTCTGGATGCCATGGGCCTGGGCGGCATGGGCGGCCTGGGAACGGGCGGCCCCAAGTCCGATATGGACCTGCTGCGCCAGATGGAAGCGCAAATGCGTAATAAGAAGTAACGACTGGTAGAGTCGTGTATGGCGAAGGCCGCTTGGATGGTATTCCAGGCGGCCTTCGTCGTTGGTGCGTTATATGTTGTGTGAGCAGACGCGTGATGGCATCGATTGCCTGCTGTTAGTGGCAGCTGCAGCCCTCGTGACCCTCGTTCTCGTGATGGCCGTGGCAACCGCAGGATCCGCCGTGCTCATGGATGTGCTCGTGGTCGTGGCCATGGCAGTCGCAGGTGGCCTCGCCGGTCTGCGCGAGCGTGCCGGCAATGAGGGCCTCGACGCAAGCGTCGCAGCTGCCCTGGGCACCTGCGTATACCGTGATGCCGGCTTGAGCAAGCGCGTTGATAGCGCCACCGCCGATGCCGCCGCAGATGAGCGTGTCCACGCCGCCGTTGGCAAGCAGACCCGCCAGGGCGCCGTGACCGGTGCCGCCGGTGCCCACGACCTGCTTGTTGAGCACCTTGCCGTCCTGAATGTCGTAGATCTTGAACTGCTCGCTGCGGCCAAAGTGCATAAAGATGTTGCCGTTGTCGTACGTCGTTGCCACCCTCATGGTGTCGACCTCCTTTGCTGGCCATGCGGCCGTTGTCGTGGTGATGGAGGAGTATGCGATATTGCCGCCTTCGATGACGATCGCCCGTCCATTGACCAGCGCGTTTGCCACCTTGCGATGCGAGCGGCTGCAGATTGACGCCACCGTGGCGCGGGCAATTCCCATGCACTGGGCGACTGCCTCTTGGTTAAGGCCTTCCAAGTCGCACAGGCGCAGCACCTCGAGCTCGTCGACCGTCATGACGATGGCGTCTCCGCTGGCAAGGCCGTCAGGGGTAAAGCCGCGATATTCAGGGATGATCCCAACGCGGCGCATTTTTCCGCGTCTTCCTGCCATACACTCTCCAATTCTGACATATGTCAACAATAGAATAACGAACATGCGGATTTTCGCAATGAATTTCTGGCATATGTCAGAAAGTGAGGGCTTATGTTTGGGCTGTGGGGCCACGTGCGCCTGGGCTACAATAAATCTCGCTTATAGGCGACTGACAGGAGGGTCAATGAGCAAAGCTGATCAGCAGTTTGTAACCATGTGCCGCGATATCTTGGACCATGGCACCACCACCGAGGGCCAAAAGGTCCGTCCGGTGTGGGAGGACGGCACCCCTGCCTATACCATTAAAAACTTTGGCGTCACGGCGCGCTATGATCTGCGCGAGGAGTTCCCCGCGCTCACCCTGCGTCGTACGGCGCTTAAGTCTGCCATGGACGAGATTCTGTGGATCTATCAAAAGAAATCCAATAACGTGCATGATCTCAACAGCCATATCTGGGATGAGTGGGCCGATGAGACCGGTTCCATCGGTAAAGCCTACGGCTATCAGATTGGTCAGAAGAGCCATTACGCCGAGGGCGACTTCGACCAGATGGACCGTGTGCTGTACGACCTTAAGCACACGCCGTATAGTCGCCGCATTATGACCAATACGTACGTGTTTAGCGATCTGTCCGAGATGCACCTGTATCCGTGCGCCTACGGCGTGACCTATAACGTCACGCAGCGCCCGCAGGACGACAAGCCGACGCTCAACATGATTCTCAACCAGCGCAGCCAGGATATTTTGGCCGCGAACAACTGGAATGTGTGTCAGTACGCCATTCTGCTCATGATGGTGGCGCAGTCGGTCGATATGATCGCTGGCGAGCTGCTGCATGTGATTGCCGATGCCCACATTTACGACCGTCATGTCGATATCGTCCGCGAGCTTATCGAGCGTCCGCAGTTTGCGGCTCCCAAGGTAACGCTCAACCCCGATGTGCATGATTTCTACGCGTTTACGACCGATGATCTGATTGTTGAGGGCTATGAGCACGGCCCGCAGGTCAAGAACATCCCCATTGCGGTGTAGGTGACGCGCATGACGTGTAAGCTTTCTGCCATTGTCGCTGTGTGCGATGACTGGGGCATTGGCTGCGAGGGTGACATGGTCGTGTCCAATCGCTCCGATATGCGCCATTTTGTAGCGTGCACCAAAGGTTGCCCGGTCATTATGGGACGCAAGACACTTCTGAGTTTTCCCGGCGGACGACCGCTCAAGAATCGCCGCAATATCGTGCTCACCCGCGACGAGAGCCTTTCTGCCGAGGGTGTCGACGTGGTGCATAGCGTTGACGAAGCGCTCGCCGCGGTAGCCGATGAACCCGTTGCGTGGGTGATCGGCGGCGGCGAGGTGTATCGGCAGTTTTTGCCGTACTGCGTGGAGGCCGAGGTTACGCATAACCATTGCGTGCATGACGTGGATACGTACTTTCCCGATCTGGATGCTGATCCCGCGTGGGAGATTGCACGACGTGGCGGTGTTGCCACGATTGCCTCGGGCGAGGGCGACGAGGGTGTCGATTATGAGTTCGTGACGTATCGTCGCGTTGAGGCATAAATCGTCTGGCGTGAACGGTATCATCGGGTTGTTTGAATGCATGGGGCGGCGCTTAGCGTCGCCTCGTTTGGTATAGATGTGCTGTAAAGAAGGGTGCGGGCTGGCTGCTATGACTGATGCCGTTGAGGTACTGCGAATTGATTCGCTCGAGGACGAGCACCTCGATGCCTACGTGCGACTGACCGAGCGCGAGTTGCGCTGCGTGTTGGAGCCGCAAAAGGGCATCTTTATCGCCGAGAGTGCCAAGGTTATCGAGCGCGCGGTGCGCGCCGGATACCAGCCGGTGAGCTTTCTTTTGGGCGAACGCTGGCTCGACCAGATGATGCCGCTGTTCGAGCGCCTGGTTGTGCGCGAGGGCGCGGGTCCGGTTCCTGTGTTCGTTGCCTCCATGGAGCTCATGGAGCAGCTGACGGGTTTTAATGTGACGCGTGGTGCGCTCGCGGCGTTTCGTCGCCCGCGTCAGATTCCGGTCGATGAGTTCTTGGGCGGTGTCGTTGAGGCGGCGGGGGATCGTCCGGTGCGCGTGTGCGTGCTCGAGGGTATTGTCGATCACACCAATGTTGGCGCGATTTTCCGCTCGGCTGCCGCATTGAACGTTGACGGTATTTTGGTCAGCCCGACGTGCTGCGACCCGCTGTACCGTCGCTCGGCCCGCGTGAGCATGGGCACCGTGTTTCAGGTACCGTGGACGCGCATTGGCAGTGAGGCGCGCGTGTGGCCGCATGATGGCCTGGCCGCGCTTCATGATGCCGGCTTTTCGTGTGCCGCTATGGCGTTGACGGACGACTCTGTTTCACTTGATGATCCTGTGCTGCAGAAGATTGATCGCTTGGCGATTTTTATGGGCACCGAAGGTGCCGGCTTGGGCGTTAAAACTATTGCCGGCTGTGACCGCGCCGTGCGCATTCCGATGGCGCACGGGGTCGATTCGCTCAACGTGGCCGCGGCGAGTGCCGTCGCCTTTTGGCAGCTGTGCCCGCACGTGAGCAACGAGTACCACTACCAGCCGGGTTTGTATCACTAGGCAGATATTCCGCACTGCGCTCTTATTCGGGGTGTTTCGGTCGACGCCGGTCGGTGCTAAGCTGCTATTGGCTTTGGTCTTAAATTGCCGTTTTGTTGTTTGACGTACGCTGGCGGGGAGGGCGTGTGGCTAAGAAATCTACGGCTATCGATGTAACGCAGGGTGTCATTTGGCAACAGCTACTGTCGCTGTGCGTTCCCATCTTTTTTAGTTCGTTTTTTCAGCAGACCTACACGCTTATCGGTACCTATATTGTCGGTCAGTTTGGCGGCAAGCTCGCGCTGGGCGGCATTCAGGCCACGATGGTCCTCACCGAGCTCTGCATTGGCTTTTGCGTTGGCGTTGGCGCTGGTTGTGCCGTTATCACGGGTCAGTTTTTTGGCCAGCACGATGAAGAGCGTCTGAGCCGTTCGGTCCATACAGCCATGACGCTCGCGCTGGTGGGCGGTATCGTTTTCTCGATTCTTGGCATAGTGTTCGTTGAGCCCATGCTGGTGCTTATGAACACGCCGCATGAACTATTGGCCGAGGGCGTGGCCTATGCTCGCTGTTATTTTGCCGCGATGGTTGCGGCACTGCTGCTTAATATGGGAACCGCACTGCTGCGTGCCGTGGGCGACACACGCGGCCCCGCCGTGATCATTGCCTCTGGCTGCCTGGTTAACGTGGTGCTGGATATCATCTTTGTCGCTGTGTTGCATATGGAGGCGTTGGGCTGCGGCATCGCAGTGGCGCTGACCATTTGCTCCAATGCAACGATGATCGTGTTTCGCATGATGCGCGCTCCGGGTGCATGGCGTCTTTCGCTGTCTAAGCTCGGCATCGATCGCGGTATTTGCAAGAGTATGATCTCGTGTGGTCTGCCACTCGGTTTTCAATCGGCTGCCTATTCGATCTCGAACGTGTTGATCCAGGTGTCGGTTAATTCGTTTGGCGCCGATGTCACCACGGCGTGGGGTCTATCTGGGCGCCTGGATGGCATTATCTGGATGGTGACCGAGGCGCTCGGCGTATCGATCACTACGTTCTCGGCGCAGAACTTTGGCGCGCGCAATTACGAGCGCATGCGCAAGGGCTACCATACGTCGCTCGTGCTGTCGTTTATGCTCATTGGTGGCCTGTCTGCCGTGCTGCTGGTGTTCTCGGGTTCGCTGTCGCGTTTGTTTGTCGACGATGCTTCGATTTCGGCGTACACCACGACGATTCTTCATTTCATCGCGCCGTTTTACGCGATCTTCTCGATTATCGAAAACGCGTCGGGCTCCATTCGCGGTGCCGGCGTGAGCTTGCAGCCCATGCTGCTCACGATTTTTGGCACCGTCGTGCTCAGGGTGATCTGGGTGTTTGCGATCATGCCCTTCGATCCGTCGCTTGAGCACCTGCTGCTGGTTTACCCCGTAACCTGGCTCATCACCGCAACCATGTTCACCATCTACCACCACAGCGGCAACTGGCTCGGCCGCGCCACCGCCTAATGATCCCTTGGGACGGAGAAAAACGGATCATTGCTCTCCGTCGTGATGTCGATGATCCGTTTTCCTCCGTCCCCTTCGAATCAATTAGTATTCGATGCCTTGGCGGGCTAGGAGACCTTCGTCGAAGTAGTGTTTTACGGGGCGCATTTCGGTTACTAGGTCGGCAAGGTCGGCGAGGGGCAGCAATCCGCGGCCGGTGAGCACGAGTTCCGTGGTGGCAGGCTTCAGCGCGATCAACCCCTCCACATCCTCGCGCGTCACAAAGCCACGGCGCATCGCTTCGCCGAGTTCGTCCAGAATGAGCACGTCAACTTGCGAAATCTGCTCGCGCGCAAGCTCCATGATCTGTGCGGCGCAAGCCTCGGGCGTGTCGCGATCGGCCTGCACAATACGCAGCCCCAGGCGCGGCGCGGCATCGTGTTCTGCGCAGTGCAGCTTCTTGGCAAACTGCAGCATGAGTACGTCGAGCCCATAACCTGTGGCGCGCATCGCCAATCCCAGCGCAGCCGTGGTTTTGCCCTTGCCGTCGCCGGTATAGATCTGAACCTTGCCGACTTCGAGTGATGCCATCTATGTCCTTTCGTGCCCGGCGTCGGTTTATCGCCGGCCGGGTTGGGTATTCTAGTTAGCATTATCAACCCCAGTAGATGGAGTTCAAGCAGATGGAGATGGATGACAACAAACGTAGACGGAATATGATTCTCTACGTGCTCATCGCCTTCGTCGTCTACCTCGTGCTCTCGACCGTTCTGTTCCCTAACATCGGTCACACGCAGCAGATTACGAAGACCGATTACTCGACGTTTGTCAAAGCGCTCGACAAGAAGAGTGTCGACAAGGTCGAGTACAACACGGACGATTACACGATTTATTACACCAAGAAGGGCGAGGACGAGAACATCGCCTACAAGACGACCGGTGTGCCGAATGATGCGGGCTTTACCGATCGCGTGCTTGAATCTGGTGCGTCCCTGGAGTCGGTCGTTCCCGATAAAAACTCGGGTTTGATGACCTACTACCTGCTCACACTCATTCTTCCCATGGCGATTTTCTTCCTCATCGGTTGGTGGCTCAACCGCCGCATGAAGAAGGCTATGGGCGATGACGGCCCGTCGATGAACTTTGGCGGCGGCGGTTTTGGCGGCGGCGGACTGGGTAAGTCCGGCGCGCGCGTGATCGCCTCCAAGGACGTGGGCGTGACCTTTAAGGACGTCGCCGGCCAGGAAGAGGCCAAGGAGTCTCTCAAGGAGGTCGTCGACTTTCTGGAGAAGCCGCAGCGCTACGAGGAGATCGGCGCCAAGCTGCCGCGCGGTGCTCTCCTTGTTGGCCCTCCGGGTACCGGTAAGACCCTGCTTGCCAAGGCTGTTGCCGGCGAGGCCGGTGTTCCGTTCTTTAGTATTTCGGGCTCTGAGTTCGTTGAGATGTTTGTTGGTCGCGGCGCTGCAAAGGTTCGTGACCTGTTTAAGCAGGCCAAGGAAAAGGCCCCGTGTATCGTCTTTATCGATGAGATCGATACCATCGGTAAGAAGCGTGATGGCGGCGGCTTTAGCGGCAACGACGAGCGCGAGCAGACGCTCAATCAGTTGCTGACCGAGATGGATGGCTTCGATAACCACAAGGGTATCGTTGTCCTTGCCGCAACCAACCGCCCTGACAGTCTCGATCCGGCGCTGCTGCGCCCCGGTCGTTTTGACCGCCGCATTCCCGTCGAGTTGCCCGATCTGACCGGTCGTAAGAACATCCTCGAGCTTCACGCCAAGAGTGTGAAGACCGAGCCGCCGATCGATCTGACCGCGATTGCCCGCGCCACGCCCGGTGCCTCGGGCGCCGACCTGGCCAATATCATCAACGAGGGCGCCCTGCGCGCCGTTCGCGAGGGTCGCAAGCGTGCAACCCAGGATGACTTCGAGGAGTCGGTGGAGGTCGTCATTGCCGGCCAACAGCGTAAGTCCACGGTGCTTTCCGACCATGAGAAGCAGGTCGTTTCCTACCACGAGATCGGTCATGCCATCGTCGCTGCCCGCCAAAAGGGTTCCGCGCCGGTTACCAAGATCACCATCGTGCCGCGCACGAGCGGTGCTCTTGGCTATACCATGCAGGTCGAGGAGGACGAGCGCTTCCTGACGACACGCCAGGAGGTCTTGGACAAGCTTGCCGTCTACTGCGGCGGCCGTGCGGCCGAGGAACTCATCTTTGGCGAGATGACGACCGGTGCCGCCAACGATATCGAACAGGCCACCAAGCTCGCCCGCAACATGGTGACGCGCTTTGGTATGTCCGACGAGTTTGGCATGATGGCGCTCGGTACCGTGCAGAACGCGTATCTCAATCAGGACACGTCGCTCACCTGCGCCCCTGGTACGGCCGAGCGTGTGGACGCGATTGTCGCTAAGCTGATTGAGGATGCGCACGATCGCGCCCTGCAGATCCTCAAGGAGAACAAGTTCAAGCTCCATGAGCTGGCTCGTTATCTGTACAAGAAGGAGACCATCACGGGTGAGGAGTTCATGAACCTCCTCACGCGCGAGAATCCGCTGATGCCCAAGCAACAGTAAAGCCGCGGTCGAGCCAGTAAACGCCGACGCCCCATTTGAGCAGCTTTCTCAAATGGGGCGTTTTGCTTGAGAGGGATGGAAATGAAGATCGTGGTGAGCGCCTGCTTGATGGGCGAGAGCTGCAAGTATAACGGGCTCGACAACTATCATCGCGCGTTGGTCGAGGCCTGCGAACGCACGGGGACTGAGGTCTTGTTGGTGTGCCCCGAGGTCTTTGGCGGCCTGCCCACGCCGCGCAAGCCGTCCGAGATTGTGAATGGCGAGGTCCGTACCTGCGAGGGTACCTCAGTCGATCGCGAGTTTCGTCTAGGCGCTCAACGTGCGCTCGATATGTGCGAGCAAGCGGGCGGCCCGTCCGAGATTACTGCGTGCGTCTTGCAGGATCGCAGTCCGTCGTGTGGCGTGGGCCATATCTACGACGGATCCTTCAGCGGCACGCTCACAACGGGTAACGGTGTCTTCGTTGACCTGCTCCTGCGCCACGGCTACCGCGTGATCCCGGCAAGCGAATTCGACTCGAGCATGTTACAGCAATAAAAAACCGCCACAAAGGTACTGTCCCCTTTGTGGCGGTTTTGGTCGGTTAGGCCAGGATAGAGTGGCCGTAGGCGTTGGCGGCCTTGATGGCGGCGGCGAACTTCTCGTCGGTGAAGGGCTCCGGGTTACCCTGCTTCCACTCGTTGGTGGCGTGGGCATACTCACACAGCGCCGGGATGTCGGCCTCGGTAAGGCCGACCTGCTCAAGCGTCACGGGCAGCCCCATCTGCTTGTTAAAGGCGGCGTAGCGCTCAAGGTTCTCGGTGTCTCCCGTATAGGCAAACAGCACGAGCACGCCCAGGCTCACGACCTCGCCGTGCAGGTAGGTGCCCTCACGCGGAATGCTGCAGGTGGCGTTGTAGAATGCGTGCGCCACGCTCGAGTTGTAGTAGTAATCGTTCTGGTTGGTCAGGTTGGAGACGTAGCCCGTGTTGACCACGATGTCGAGCGCGATTTGTTTGACGGCCTCGCTTGACAGGTTCTGGCGCACGTCCTCAAGACCCTGAACGCCGTATGTAAACAGCGGCTCGGAGCAGGTGTGGGCGAGTGCCAGGCCAAGGCCTGCCGTGTGCTCCAAGTTGCCGGCGCTCGTGGCGTACTCGACCTCGGGCTGCTTGGACAGGGCATCGCCCACGCCGGCCCAGAAGTACTCCGCTGGCGCCTCGGCGATGATCTTGGGGTTGATGAAGATGTGCGCAGGGCGGTTGGGGTACGAATAGCCCTCGAGCGAGCCGTCGTCGTTGTAGACAACGGCAATGGCGGTCGCGGCCGAGCAGTTGGAGCATATTGTAGGCACGGTAAAGACGATCTTCTTGAGCTCGATTGCTGCGGTCTTCACGGTGTCGAGCGCCTTGCCGCCGCCGCATGCGATAAGCACGTCAGCTTCCTGGCAGGCAGGGGAGTTCACGACCTTGGCGATATTGGCACGCGTACTGTTGGTTCCATAGACGCGCGTCTCCAGGACCTCGACATCGGTACCTTCAAGTGCCGCCTCGATTCCCGGCAGCGCCGCAGCCAGGGCTCGCTTGCCGCCAATGATGGCGACTTTCTTCGCGCCGTACTCCGCCAGTGCGGTTGGCAGCTCGGTAAAGCAGTCCTCGCCAACGGTGTAGTCGCTCATTCCAATCGTGCGCATAGCAACCTTCTTTCGTTCGATAAAGTGCTTTCAGGTATTTTGCTCCTAGAGAAGGGCTGTAATAGCGAGAAATTTCGAACGTATAAAACCAGTGTTGAGGGTTTTTCGCCGGCGCGGAACGTGCTAGCATACTCCGCATAAGCGTTGATGGGGACGACTAGTCGGCCGTCCGCATGCTACAGAGAGCGGGGAGCGCTGAGAACCCGTGCATGCGACCGATGAAAATCACCCCGGAGCTGCGGTCCCAACGGACGTGCCGTGCAGGTTCGTCTTAGTAGACATCGCCGAGATGGTCGTCGATACAGGCCAGCCGAGTAACGGATGCGAGCGCGCGAATATGCGGGCGAGGGCATCTAAGCTGGGTGGTTAAGCGAAGAGCTTTTACGGGCAGGCTGCCCGTTTTGTGGCGCTTCGTCCCAGCTTGTAGGGACGGGCGCTTTTTTGGTGCCCAACGGGCGTGCGCGCCCACGACATGAAAGGGGTACCGTGGCAAACGAGTACAAGCAGACGATGAATCTGCCCAAGACCGGTTTTCCCATGCGTGCCGGTCTTTCCAAGTCCGAGCCCAAGCGACTCAAGGACTGGCAGGACAACAAGGTCTACGAGCAGGTTCTGAAGAAGAACGAGGGTCACAAGAAGTTCGTGCTGCACGACGGTCCTCCGTACGCCAACGGTCCGATCCACATCGGCCATGCCATGAACAAGATCTCCAAGGACATGATCAACCGCTACTGGATGATGCAGGGCTATGAGGTTCCCTATGTCCCCGGTTGGGACTGCCATGGTCAGCCGATCGAGCATAAGGTCGAGGAGAAGCTCGGCACCGAGAAGTTCAACCAGACCCCCACGGCCAAGATCCGTGAGCTCTGCAACGAGTTCGCTGTCGAGAACATCGAGCTTCAGAAGGCCGGCTTCCGCCGTCTGGGCGTGCTCGGCGACTGGGACAACCCGTATCTGACGCTCTATCACCAGCACGATGCCGCCGACATCGAGGTCTTCAAGGCCATGTTCGATAAGGGCATGATTTATCGCGGCCACAAGCCGGTTCACTGGTGCAAGCACTGCCACACCGCGCTGGCCGAGGCTGAGATCGAGTACTCCGATGAGACGAGCCCGTCCATCTTCGTGCGCTTTGAGATGACCTCCAAGCCCGCCGGCCTCGAGAACTTCGACGGCCCGGTTGACTTTATCATTTGGACGACCACGCCGTGGACCATCCCCTCCGACCAGGCCGTTTCCCTTAAGCCCGGCGCCGCCTATGTCGCCGTTGAGCACGAGGGTCGTGCCGAGGTCATGCTCGAGGACCTGGCTCCCAAGTGCTGCGAGGAGTTTGGTTGGGAGTACACCCCGGTTATGGTCGACGGTAAGCCCTATGTGGTTCCCGCCGAGACCTTCCACCACATCCACTACAAGCAGCCGATCTTTGACGGTGTTGAGGGCGTGGCGCTGCTGGCCGATTACGTCGGTGTCGATGACGGTACCGGTATCGTCCACAACTCGCCCGGCCACGGCGTCGACGACTACTTTGCCTGCCTCAAGGAGGGCATTACCGACATCTGCATGCCGGTCGATGACGACGGCAAGTTCTACACCGGCGAGGAGTTTGGTACCGGTGGCCCCTTCAGCGGTATGGACACCGATGAGGCCAACCCGCACATCATCGAGTTCCTGCGCGAGCGTGGCACCCTGGTCCTCGAGAAGAAGATCACGCACAGCTATCCGCACTGCTGGCGTTGCAAGCATCCGGTGCTCTTCCGTGCTACCGACCAGTGGTTTGTCTCGATGGACAAGACCGGTTTGCGCGAGCAGGCTGGTAAAGAGGTCCGCGAGAACGTCAAGTGGTATCCGGCCCACGCGGCTAACCGCATTGGCGCCATGGTCGAGCAGCGTCCCGACTGGTGCATCAGCCGTCAGCGCAACTGGGGCGTGCCTATCCCCAGCTACACCTGCGCCGACTGCGGCGAGAAGGTCATGAACGACGCTACTCTCGACGCCGTCATCAAGCTCTTCCACGAGAAGGGCTCCGACGCCTGGTTCACCGACGCTCCCGAGAGCTACCTGGGCGAGGCCTGCGTCTGCCCCAAGTGCGGCGGCCATCACCTCAAGGCCGATAAGGACATCCTCGACGTGTGGTGGGATTCCGGCGTGTCTTGGAAGGCCGTCTGCGAGTACCGTCCCGAGCTGGAGTATCCGGCGGACGTGTATCTCGAGGGCTCCGACCAGCACCGCGGTTGGTTCCAGAGCTCGCTGCTCACCTCGGTGGGCGCCAACGGCCACGCCCCGTACAAGGCGGTCGTCTCTCAAGGCTTCACCCTCGACGGCCAGGGCCGCAAGATGTCCAAGTCGCTCGGTAACGTCATCGACCCCAACAAGGTCTGTGACGAGATGGGTGCCGACATCATCCGTCTGTGGGTTGCATCTGTCGATACCAGCTCCGACGTTTCCATCGACCACGAGATCCTCGCTCGTACGTCCGATGCCTACCGTCGTTTCCGCAACACGCTGCGCTTCCTGCTCTCCGAGCTCGAGGGCCAGTTTGAGCCCGAGACCGACGGCGTCGCCTTTGCCGACCTGTTGCCGCTCGACAAGCTCATGGTTGCCCGTCTGACCCAGGTCCAGGCCGAGGTCGACGACGCTTACTCTTGCTACGAGTTCCCGCGCGCTTACCGTGCGCTCTACGACTTCGTGGTTACCGAGCTCTCCAACGTGTATCTCGACGCCCTGAAGGACCGTCTGTACTGTGAGAAGCCCGGCTCGCTCGAGCGCCGCAGCGCCCAGACCGTGCTGGCCGAGCTCTTCTCGATGCTCATGCGCGACCTTCAGCCGATCCTGTCCTACACGGTCGACGAGGCCATGGCCTATGCGCCCGCCGGCTGCGTCGATCACCAGAAGTACGCCGCGCTGCTCGATTGGTACAAGTCGCCCATCACGTTCGACGAGGCCAATGAGTTTGAGGGCGTGCTCGAGGCTTCACTCGAGCTCCGTAGCGCCGTGACCAAGGCCCTTGAGGATGCCCGCTCCGCCGGTACCTTCACCAAGAGCCAGCAGGTCCGCGTCAAGGCGGTCGTTCCCGCCGAGATGTACGCGCTGCTGACCGGTGATAAGGCCGTCGACCTGGCCGAGTTCTACATCGTTTCCGATGTTGAGCTGACCCAGGGCGAGGAACTCTCCGTTGCCATCGAGGCAGCCGAGGGCGAGTGCTGCGACCGTTGCTGGAACTATCGCACCACCGTCGGCGAGTACAACGGCCACGCGCATATCTGCAAGCGCTGCGCCGACGCTTTGTAGGTTACTGCGTTCGTAGAACGCTGTAACCTACCGACGCTGCAAACGCCCCTAAGCGGCAATCTGACGTTCAATCGTCGGTCGCGTACCAAAGTACGCTTCCCTCCTCTTTCACGTCACCTTGCTCGCTTAGGGACGTTTTCGCTGTTGGTGACGATAACGCGGCGTTTCCATTGCTGGAGCTAGAGGCTTTCTTTCGACTTGCGCTTTTAGTCGAAAGCTATTAAGCGACATTCCGTTATTCGGAATGTCGCTTTCGTTTTATGCTGGTTATTTCGCTTGTGTTGGTGGATATGTCGTGCGCTCTGCGTGTGGCAATATAAGATGGTTAATTGCGTTAAACGGAATTCGATTGTTTTGAGAGTAGGGGATTTCTTTGGGTCGTACTGGGGATATGACGCCGCCTTTGCGTTGGCGGTTAGGCGTTGCTGGTGGGGTGGCGCTCGTTTTGTTGCTCGTTGACCAGCTGACCAAGCTTGCGGTTCGTGCCGTGGGCGACGCTTTACATGTGACCGTCATCCCCGGTGTCATCGATTTTCTGTTTGTTCGCAATATCGGAGCCGCCTTTAGCATGGGCGAGGGGCATGGCATCGCGTTTGCCGTGCTGGCGCTGGCGGTCATTGTCGCTATTGCCGTGTACCTCGTTCGTGCACCCCAGCTCGCCCATCTTGAGGTTGTGGGCATGGCGATGGTTGCGGGCGGTGCTATCGGCAACGCTATCGATCGTTTGGCCTTTGGCTTCGTGACCGATTTTATTGCCACCACTTTCATCGACTTTCCCGTCTTTAACGTGGCCGATATCGGCATCACCGTAGGCGTCATACTTGCCCTCATCGGCTACATGTTCTTGAGCCCTGCGGCCCGCGAAGTTGATGCGACTGCCGAGCTCAATGCCCGTGATGAGGCCCGCGCCAAGCGCAAAGCCAAGCAGCGTGGGGAGCGTGCCCGCAAGATTCGCGAAAGGAATGAGCGTTAATGGCCGACATCCATATTCTTGTTGCCGACGATTGCTCTGGCCAGCGTCTCGACGCCTTTCTGGGTGCCAACGACGGCTGCCCCACGCGCTCTGCCTGCGCGCATCTGATCGAGGGCGGCGCCGTAATCGTGAACGGCGAGACCTGCCTATCAAAAAAATATGCTGTGCGCTCCGGTGACCGCATCTCGGTCGACCTGCCCGAGCCGTATGATCCCACTGATGTGATTCCCGAGGCCATCCCCCTCGATATCCGTTACGAGGACGACTACCTCATCGTGCTCTCCAAGCAGCGCGGCCTGGTGTGCCATCCCGCCCATGGCCACGAGAGCGGCACGCTTGCGAACGCTCTGGTCTACCACTGCGGCATTGACCATCTGGGTACCGTGCAGGGTGAGGACCGCCCCGGCATCGTGCATCGTTTAGATCGCGATACCTCGGGCCTCATGCTTGCGGCAAAAGACGACGACACGCAGCGCGCGCTCCAAAATCTCATTCGCACGCGCACGCTCGATCGTCGCTATATCACGCTCGTTCACGGACATATCGCTATGGATGAGGGCACCATTAACACCGGCATTGCCCGTTCTACGCGTGACCGTGTCAAGATGGCGGTTTCGGACGATCCTTTCGCGCGCCAGGCCATTACGACCTTTAAGGTCCTCGAGCGCTTCGATTCCACGCGTTTTGACGACGGCTATACGCTCGTCGAGTGCCACCTGTTTACGGGCCGCACGCATCAGATTCGCGTGCATATGCGCCATATCAACCACGCTTGCGTGGGCGATCCGCTCTACGGCAAGTGCGATGCACGCGCCGATCAGGGTCTGACCAGGCAATTCCTTCATTCCTGGCGTGTTGCATTCGACCATCCCGTGACGGGGGAGCGCATTGAGTGCCGCGACGAGCTACCGTGGGATCTCGCCGCGGTTCTTGACGACCTGGCCCCGCGCTCGCTTGGCCGCACCGCTGCCGGCGACGAAATCGTTCCGCAGCTCGGTCTGCTCGATGCCTAGCCAGTATTAGGTGGTTTCTTGAACTCGGTAAGCCTGCGGTAAGATATACGGTTGTTTACGTAACGCGTTCTCGGGAGCCTGCATGCTCGCCTTTTTACAAACCAACACACCCATCGTGATCTTCAACCAGATTGTTGTCACGCTGCTCACGGTCTGCTTTCTGTACCAGGTGGTCTTCTTTGTCATTGGCGCTCTTCGTGGCGAGGTCGCGCCTCCCAAGGCCAAAAAACTTCACCGCTATGCCTTCTTCATTGCTGCGCATAACGAGGAAGCCGTAATTGCCAACCTCGTTCGCTCCATCAAGGACCAGGATTATCCGTCCGAGCTCATCGAGGTCTTCGTGGTCGCCGATGCCTGCACCGACAACACCGCTCAGCTCGCGCGCGAGGCGGGCGCCATCGTCTATGAGCGTAACGACCTGGCCCGTAAGGGTAAGAGCTGGGTCATGGACTTTGGTTTTGACCGCATCCTTAACGAGTATCCCGACACGTTTGAGGGCTACTTTATCTTCGATGCCGATAACGTTATCTCCCGCGATTATGTGTCCAAGATGAACGATGCCTTTGACCAGGGATTCCATGTGGTTACGAGCTATCGTAACTCCAAGAACTTTGGCAGCTCGTGGATCTCGGCAGCTAATGCTACCTGGTATCTGCGTGAGGCCCGCTTCCTCAACAACGCGCGTAATATCTGCAAGACGTCCTGTGCTGTCTCGGGTTCGGGCTACCTTATCTCCGCCAGCGTGATCGAGGGTATGCAT
This sequence comes from uncultured Collinsella sp., assembly GCA_958407995.1. GTDB lineage: Bacteria > Actinomycetota > Coriobacteriia > Coriobacteriales > Coriobacteriaceae > Collinsella. The sequence goes on along the minus strand of CATYJU010000010.1, from coordinate 24,177 downwards.
GGCTGGCAGTTCCATACGCTGACCGAGGACATCCAGTTCACCACGTTCTGTGCCATTCACGGCATTCGCATCGGTTATGCGCCGGCGGAGTTCTTTGACGAACAGCCCGTGACGTTCAAGGCATCCTGGAAGCAGCGTATGCGCTGGACCAAGGGCTTCTACCAGGTGTTCTTTACCTACGGTAAGCACCTGGTCAAATCGACCTTCCGCTATCATCGCTTTGCCGCCTACGACATGTTTATGACCATCGCCCCGGGTATGCTGCTGTCCTTGATCTCGATGCTCGCTAATGCGACGTTCTTGATTGTGGGTGGCCTTTCGCATGGTTTCTTGGCAACCGAAGTCGAGATGCAGGCGTGCGCCGCTTCGCTCATTATGACCTTCGCCATGATGTATCAGACGTTCTTCATCCTGGCGCTGCTCACGACTATCTTTGAGTACAAGCATATTCACTGCGCGCAAAAGTGGCGCCTGGTGACTAACCTGTTTACCTTCCCGATCTTTATGTTCAGCTATATCCCCATCACGGTGGCTGCGCTGTTCCTGAAGGTTGATTGGGTGCCGACGCAGCACGCCGTCAACGTTACCCTCGACGAGGTCATGCAAGGCGCCAAATAATCACCACCAAAACCACCACAAAGGAGACAGGCACCTTTGTGGTGGTTTTTGTTTTTGCGATGTAACTCGAGGAGGAGTCCGATGGTCTATATCCCGTTTTGGATTTGCATCTTTGCCGGCGTGGCAATTGATGCCCGAGAGCGACGGTTTCCCAATGGGCTTGCCGGCGCATGTGCCGTGGCGGCGTTGGCGGGCGTTTGGCTCGACCTCGGTTTGAACACAGCGCTTGACCACGCCGGTCTTGCGGTCATCGTCTACCTTGGCCTTGTGCTTACCGAGTCGCTCTGGCGTAGAGTTCGCCACGCTCCTGGCATTGGCATGGGGGACGTCAAGGCACTCTTTGCCCTTTGTACCTTCGATCCCCTGGGCGGCGTTGTCGCGTTTGCGGTTGCGCTCCTGACCCTTGCCGTCGCTTGCCTCATCGCAAAATCGCGCTCCCTGCCATTGCTCCCGTTTTTAGTGCCGATTTTTGCCATAATCGAGGTCGTGAGCTGCACTTTGTAACCGATTGCGCATCCTTTTTAAGGAGCATGCCATGGAATCTAATCAAGAAACGGCCGTCATTAAGGCGCGCATGGACCGTATTCCCTCGGCGTTGTCGCCCGAGCTTGTCGAGCGCATTGCCGCCGATCGTGCTTCGGGCTATGTCAACCCGTATCGTTGCAACGATGATCAGGTCATTCGTCGTATTGATCGCGCCGCCGACAAAGGCACGCTTATGCGTCCGGCGTTTATGCGCGATACCGAAAAGATACTTCATCTTCCGGCGTACACCCGTTATGCAGGCAAAACGCAGGTCTTTAGCTTCCGTAGCAATGATGATCTTTCACGCCGCGGTTTGCACGTACAGCTTGTCTCCCGCATTGCGCGCGATATCGGTCGCGCCCTGGGGCTCAATTGCGATCTGATCGAGGCGATTGGCCTGGGTCACGACTTGGGACACACGCCTTTCGGCCATGCCGGCGAGCGCTTCCTCAACGATATCTATCATGAGCGTACGGGGCGTTATTTTTTCCATAACGTGCAGTCGGTTCGCGTGCTCGACGCGTTGTATGGCCGCAACGTGTCGCTCCAGACGCTCGACGGCGTGCTATGCCATAACGGCGAGTACGAGCAGCGTGTGTTTGAGCTCTCGGACATGAGCTCCTTTGACCAGTTTGACCAGACGGTTGAGGATTGCATTGCCACGGGCTATAGCGCAATTGGGCATCTGCGTCCCATGACGCTCGAGGGCTGCGTCGTTCGCATCTCGGATATTCTTGCCTACGTCGGTCGTGACCGTCAGGATGCGATCGCGGCGGGCCTGCTGTCACCCGACGCTTTTGATGATGGCCGGGGCGGTGCCTACAACAGTTGGATCCTCACGCATGCCTCCATCGATATCGTTGAGCACAGCTATGGTAAGCCGCGCATCGAGATGAGCGAGGACCTGTTTGAGGAAATCCGCCGAGCCAAGCGCGAGAACTACGAGAAGATCTATAGCAAGGGCGGTATCGAAGGCGATTCCGAGGTGGAGCTGCGCGAGGCGTTCGAAAAGCTCTACGACCGTTGCCTGCGGGATCTAAACAGTGGTGACGAGTCCTCGTACATCTTTAAGCACCATATTTCGCGCATTGAGCAGCAGCTTTCCTACTACGATCGCACCTATGCCTGGCAGGACGACAAGGATCAAGCCGTGGTGGATTATATCGCGAGCATGACGGACGGTTATTTCTGCGAACTGACGAGCAAGCTGTTCCCCGGTCTGGAGTTTCCGCACCGTACCTATATTAACGAACGGTAGTTCGTATATATTCGGTATACTGTTAGTGGAAAACGTTTTTGATTGATACACGGGATGGCTATGGACGACCTTTTTTCTGCTTCGACGCGCGAGCGTTCCTTTCAGAATGCGCCGCTTGCGGTGCGTATGCGCCCCAATTCGCTCGACGAGTATGTGGGCCAGCAAAAGGCCGTCGGTAAGGGCTCATGGTTGCGTGCCGCGATCGAACACGACGTGCTTTCCAGTGTGATTTTGTATGGGCCGGCCGGTACGGGTAAGACGACGCTGGCCCATATTATCGCCAACCATACTAAGAGCGAGTTTGTCGAGGTCAGCGCTGTGACGGGCACCGTGAAGGACTTGCGCCGCGTGATTGATGAGGCCAAGACGCGCCTGAATACCTACGACCGCCGCACCATTCTATTCATCGATGAGATTCACCGCTTCTCTAAGTCGCAGCAGGATGCCCTGCTGCATGCAGTTGAGAACCGTACCGTCATTATGATTGGCGCCACGACGGAGAATCCGTACTTCGAGGTCAACTCGGCACTGTTGTCGCGTGGGCGTGTGGTGGAGCTTGAGCATCTGAAGGATGAGGATATCGCCACGCTTATTGAACGTGCGCTTGAGGCACCGCAGGGCTTGAACGGTAAGTTCTCGGCCGATGAGGATACGGTCAAGACCATCTGCACGCTGGCAGCGGGTGACGCTCGCTCGGCGCTCACGACGCTCGAGCTTGCGAGCGAGATTGCCGTCACGCGTCCCGATACCGAGGGAACGCCAGCGCCCGCGGCGGGGGAGCGCTATCCCATCACCGTGGATGACGTGAAGATCGCCAACCCGCGTCGCGGCTTTACATACGACAAAAACGGCGACATGCACTACGACATCATCAGTGCGTTTATTAAGTCTATGCGCGGTAGTGACCCCGATGCCACGATCTATTGGCTCGCGCGCATGATCGATGCCGGGGAGGATCCTAAGTTTATCGCTCGCCGTATTATGATTCACGCTTCTGAGGATGTTGGCAACGCCGACCCGCAGGCGCTTTTGGTGGCGCATGCCGCGTTTAAATCTGCTGAAGTTATTGGCTATCCTGAATGTCGCATTAACCTTGCACAAGCTGCGCTCTATGTGTGCTTGGCGCCCAAGTCCAATGCGTGCGAGGCCTCGATCGATGCTGCGCTAGCCGATATCCATTCTAGTGGGCTTCGCGAGGTGCCGAGTTATCTGCGCGATCGCCATCGCCCGGGCAGCGATGAATACGGTGTGTATAAGTATCCGCACGATTATCCCGAAGGCTGGGTCGACCAGCGCTATTTGCCCGAAGGCTTGGAACGCGGTGCATTTTGGCAGCCTGCCGGCCGCGGTTGGGAAGAATGGCGCGTAGAGCAAAGTGAACGCGACCGCAGCGGGAATGCACCGAAGTAGCTGCTGATAATTTTGTCCCACGTTGCTGCTCATGGCATGTTCGGTCCCCTTTGGGGTACCATGGAAACCGTCTGTATATCGATTCCTTTGGGAGGCTTGTATGAGTCCCATTCAAATCGCCCTGCTGCTGCTCGCTGTTGCCGGCGTGTGGGCCATCGTTGAGCTCGCGCTTACCCTGCGCAAGACCCGCACCGTTGTCGACTCGCTCGATAAGACCGTTAACGACCTCAACAACACCATCGCCGAGGCTCAGCCTGTGGTGGCAAAGCTCGATGGCGCTGTCGATGAGCTTACGCCGGCGCTTGCCCAGATGGAGCCGCTGCTTAAGTCGAGCAAGACGGCAGTTGATGCCCTTACCTCCAATCTCGTAGAGGTCGAAGCCGTGGTTCGCGACATTTCTGAGGTCACCGGTAGCATGGCCGAGGCCAGCAATGCTGTGTCGAGCGTGACTGATTCTGCGGCAGGTGCCGTGCAGAAACTCTTTAACAAGGTGAAGGCTCCCGCGGCCGACGCTGAGCGCAAGCTTTCCGCTGCCGAAGAAGCCGAGCAGCCGACCGAGCGTGTCCTGATTGGCGAAGCCGGGGACGATGTCGCTGCTGGTGACAATGATGCACAGAAGCCTGCTGCTAAAGCAGCCCAGTATTACACCTACACGCCCGCCGAGACCTCTGAGGAGTCCTGCGATGAGTAGCGAAGCAACTTGCCCCATTACGCTGACCGTTGCCGGCGACCCGCGTCTGGCGCGCCTTGTGCGCATGACGGCGGCAAATGTCGGTGCGCTCTGCTCCATGTCCGTCGATCGCATCGAGGACATTCGTATGGCTGCCGAGGAAGCATTTATTTTCGGCTGCACGGCTGTTGATTCCGATGACATCTCGATCAAATTCGATGTCGACGAATCTCACGTTGGCATGACCTTTACCTTTGGCGACCAGGCCACCGTCGACGAGGATGACCAGGCCGCTGTGTATGCCGAGCTCATTTTGGCGAGCGTGTGCGATTCCTACGAAAAGACTGCGGCGCCCCTGACGCTTTCCCTCGACCTCAAGGCGGATATCTAATATGACCGAACGTTCCCGGAGCGGTAAGACCGCTTGGGACAAGGAGAAAACCCGCGAGCTGTTTCGTCGCTATAAAGAGACCGGTGACCCGGACGCACGCGAGCAGCTCGTCATGTCCCACATGAACCTGGTAAGGTTTCTTGCCAACAAATTTAAGAATCGCGGCGAGCCGCTCGATGATCTGATGCAGGTTGGCTATTTGGGCCTGCTCAAGGCTATCGACCGCTTTGACCCCGAGCGCGGACTCGAGTTCACGACGTTTGCGACACCCACTATCCTGGGCGAGATTAAACGCCATTTCCGTGACAAGGGCTGGAGTGTGCGCGTGCCGCGCCGTCTGCAGGAGCTCTCGGCCAAGGTCAACCAGGCTACTGACAAACTTACCAACGAGCTGCAGCGTTCGCCCAAGGTTGAGGAGATCGCTGAGTATCTAGATGTGACTGTCGATGAGGTCCTCGAGGCTATGGAATCGTCTTCGGCCTATACCTCGGTGCCCATCGAGGCTCCTGGTGCGTCCGATTCCGACGATGCCCCTTCGATTCTCGACCGTTACGCCGACGACGACAACGAGCTCGACTTTACCGATGACCGCCTAGTGATCGAGGAAGCCATCCGTGATTTCTCGCCGCGCGAGCGCGAGGTGATCGAGCTGCGCTTTGTGAAGGGCATGACCCAGATCGAGATCGCCAAGAAGCTGGGTATTTCTCAGGTGCAGGTTTCGCGTCTGCTGCGCCGCACGCTTAAGAAGATTCAGGACAAGATCGACCCCGACGGAGTGATGATTCGTTCATGAGTGAACACCCCCAACAAACCGATCGCGTGCTGCGCGACACCCGCATTCTGACGCTTCGCATTTGGGCTGTTGTCGGCTGCATTGTCATCGCCGCTGTCATCTTTAACCTTATGGGCATCCTGGCGCCGGTTATCGAGTTTCTCGCTGTTGGTTCCATCATTGCCTTTGTGATGTCCCCGATCACCAACTGGCTCGAGCACCATGGCGTGAATCGCGGCATCGGTTCGCTTATCGCGCTTATTGTTGTTGTTGCCGTGCTCGTCGGTGTCGTTTGCATCTTGTCGCCGATTCTCTTTGGTCAGATCATGGAAGTCCTGAGCCGCCTGCCCGAGCAGCTTCGTGTTGCGGGTGGCGATCTCAATGAGATGATCTCGCATGCCAAGACGCTCAATAACACGCCGCTCAAGGAGTATTTGGACGATAATCTTTCGTCGCTGGTTACCGTGGCATCGAAGTATGTGTCTCAGATTGCTGCCGAGCTTGGCCGCGGTGTGTTCCCGCTCATCACCAATACGGCCTCGCAGTTGTTCGTGATCTTCCTTGGTCTGGTGCTTGCCTACTGGATGGCCTGCGACTACCCTCGCATGCATCACGAGATTTGCACCATCATCGGTCAGGAGAAGGAGACCTCGTACCGCTTTATGGTCGCCATCCTTTCTCGCTCTGTCGGCGGCTACATGCGCGGTATGGTCGTGACGTCCATCTGCGGTGGTTTCCTCGCCTTTATCGGCTTCCTGATTATCGGCCATCCGTATGCGGCGCTCATGGCTATCTTCACTGGCATCATGCACTTGGTTCCGGTCGTCGGTCCCTGGGTGAGCGCGGCAATCGCCACGGTACTCGGCTTTATGTTCAGCCCCATGTTGGCGTTATGGACGCTCATCGTGACGATGGTCGCGCAAAACGTCACCGACAATGTGATTTCGCCTAAGGTCATGCAGAGCTCAGTGCAGGTGCATCCCATTATGAGCCTTACGGCTCTCGTTATTGGTTCGGCACTCATGGGGCCCATCGGCATGATTATTGCCATCCCGCTTTGTGCGGCCCTCAAGGGCATCTTCGTGTACTACTTCGAGAATGAGACCGGCCGTCAGCTTGTGGCCTATGACGGAGCCGTGTTTAAGGGCACGCCGTACCGCGATGCCGATGGCAACCCGGTCGCCGCCTACGACGCGCTCGGCGACGACACCTTCATCTATGAGTCCGAGCTCATCGGTAACGAGACTGCGCCCGAGGCCAAGGCCATGCCCAAGCCCGAGCTCGATAATCCCTGGATTAAGCTCTCGGGCCTGCAACCCGATGCCACGGGCTTCTTCAAGAACCCCTTCGCCAAAGACGATGATTCCAACTCGGACGACGATACCAATACCGGCATCGACGGCTCCATGGACGATTCGGATTCTAAATAGGTTCTATTAACGTTTCTTGAAGTTGTAAATGACAAGAAACGCGACCAAAGCGATTGATAAGGGGCCGGCTACATAGAAAAAGAGAACGTCAATTGCGCGTAGAGTGTAATAAGCCTTATCGCCGGACATTACTGTATACAATACGTATCCAAATGATGGTTGGTTTGCGTACCAGCATGAGAAGGCTAAGAGCGCTAAAAGTGCTACAACCAGAAGTGCATTCAGGACAAATCGTTTGCTTTTCATCGATCGCTCCTTCCGGGTGAATCTTATATGCAATTATACAGCAGTCCTTTTTCAAAGGATCGCGCAGTACTAAATAACGTGCACTTTCGCTGGAGGGTCGCTGTTTGGCGACCCTCTTTTTTGCACGGGGGCGGTTGGATGGTAATATCGTTACGTTTGAACTGTTTCGATGTGAAACCGAGGAGATTCCCTCTATGAGTGCTGACTACCCGTCAATGACTACGGCCGAGATTCGCTCTAAGTTCCTCAACTTCTTTGAGGAGCGCGGTCTTAAGCTCTATCCTTCTTCGTCCCTCGTCCCCGACGATCCTTCTCTGCTGCTTGCCAACGCCGGCATGAACCAGTTTAAGGAGTACTACCAGGGCAAGAAGACCATGAAGGAGATTGGCGCGATCTCCTGCCAGAAGTGCGTCCGCACCAACGACATCGACTGCATCGGCGAGGACGGCCGTCACCTGTCGTTCTTCGAGATGCTCGGCGATTTCTCTTTTGGCGGCGTCTCCAAGGAGCAGGCTTGCGCCTGGGCCTTTGAGCTCATCACCAAGGAGTTCAAGCTGCCGCTCGACCGCCTGTACTTTACCGTCTTTACCGAGGACGATGAGACCCATGACGTGTGGCGCTCCCTGGGCGTTGCCGAGGACCACATCTCCCGCTTGGGCGAGGACGACAACTTCTGGGCCGCTGGCCCCACCGGCCCCTGCGGTCCGTGCTCCGAGATCTATTTTGACATGGGCGAGGAGGTCGGTTGCGGCAGCCCCGACTGCAAGCCCGGCTGCGACTGCGACCGCTTCCTTGAGTTCTGGAACCTCGTGTTTACCCAGTACGACCGCCAGGAGGACGGCTCCATGCCGGAGCTGCCGCACCGTAACCTCGATACGGGCATGGGTCTGGAGCGCATGGCCGCTATCATGCAGCACAAGACCGCTAACTACGACGGCGATCTGATGCAGCATCTCATCAAGCTCGGTGAGGAGATCAGCGGCAAGACCTATGACGCCGATGACTACTCCGGTGCCAGCCGCTCACTGCGCATTATCGCCGATCACTCCCGTGCCGTCGACTTTATGATCTCGGACGGCATCCTGCCCGGCAACGAGGGCCGCGAGTACGTCCTTCGCCGCCTGCTCCGCCGCGCCGTGTTCCACGGTCGCCTGTTGGGCATCGAGGGTGCCTTCCTGACCAAGTTTATCGACGAGGTCAACGCTCAGATGGGTGAGGCCTATCCCGAGCTTCTCAAGAACCTCGCGCTCGTCAAGGGCATCGTTGCCTCCGAGGAGGAGCGTTTTTCCACGACGCTCGACAACGGCCGCGTTTACCTGGATGAGGCCCTGGCCGCGCTCGCCGAGGGCGCTGTGCTTCCGGGCGACGTTGCCTTTAAGCTGCACGACACCTTTGGTTTCCCCATCGACCTGACCGTCGAGATCGCCGGCGCCGCTGGCCATGACGTCGACATGGACGGCTTCACCGCCTACATGGAGGACCAGAAGGCCCGCGCCCGCGCCAACGCCAAGGGCGATGCCTGGGGCAGCTTCAACGACGTGTGGGTCGAGCTTTCCGACAAGGTTGCCGCGACCGAGTTCGACGGCTATGACAACGACGTCATCGAGGGCGCCAAGGTTGTCGCCATCGTTCGCAACGGCGAGTCCGTCGAGTCCGCTGCCGCCGGCGAGGACGTCGAGGTCATGCTCGACCGCACCCCGTTCTACGCCGAGATGGGCGGCCAGCAGGGCGACGCTGGCAAGCTTTCCGCCGAGGGCGTTGCGCTGACTGTTGCCGACACCAAAAACCACAACGGCCTGTATGCCCATGTCGCGCACGTTGCCGAGGGCACGCTGACCGTCGGTGCCACCGTGACTGCCGCGCTCGACGCCGAGCGCCGTGGTTTCCTGCGCCGAAACCACACCGCCACCCACCTGCTCGACGCCGCCCTTAAGCAGGTCCTGGGCGAGCATGTCTCCCAGGCCGGCTCGCTGGTGACGCCCGAGCACCTGCGCTTTGACTTCACGCACTTCGAGGCCCTGTCTTCCGAGCAGCTCAAGGCTGTCGAGGACCTGGTCAACCAGCAGATCTTCGCTTCCAAGCCGGTCGTGACCCGCGTCATGGGCATCGACGAGGCCAAGGCCGCCGGTGCTGTCGCCCTCTTTGGCGAGAAGTACGGCGACGTCGTCCGCGTCGTCTCCGTAGGCGCCGAGGACCAGCCGTTCTCCCGCGAGCTCTGCGGTGGCACGCATGCCGCCAACACCGCCGAGATCGGTCTGTTCAAGATCATCTCCGAGTCCTCCACGGGCTCGAATGTCCGCCGTATCGAGGCCGTGACCTCCAAGGGCGCTCTCGACTACATGGCCGACCGTCTGGCGCTCGTCGACGCCGCCGCCGCTGCGCTCAAGTGCCGTGTCGACGAGGTTCCCGCCCGCGTGGAGAATCTGCAGGCCGAGCTGCGCGAGACTTCCGGCAAGCTCAAGAAGGCGCTCACCGGTGGCTCCTCCGATGCGATCTCCAGCGCCATCGACGGCGCTGTCGAGCTGAACGGCTACAAGCTCGTCGTCGCTGAGCTCCAGGGCCTTGAGGCTGCCGACCTGCGCAACGTCTGGGATACCGTGCACCAGAAGGTCGCCGGCCCCGTCGCCTGCGTCGTTGCCAGCGTGACCGAGAAGGGCACCCCGGCTCTGCTCGCTGCCGGCTCCGATGACGCCGTGAAGGCCGGTTTCCACGCCGGTAACGTGATCAAGCAGATTGCGGGCCTGGTCGACGGTCGCGGTGGCGGTCGTCCCAACATGGCCCAGGCCGGTGGCAAGAACGCCGCCGGTATCGCCGATGCCCTCGCGGCCGCCAAGACCGCGCTCGGCGCCTAAGAACCTAAGTAGTCGCTGTGGTCGCGCTCGCACTGGACATAGGGGAGACCAGGATTGGCATTGCCGTCTCGAGTCGTGATGGCAAGATGGCAATGCCTGTCAAGGTGCTTCCGGCTGCCGAGGTCACCGGTATGGCAAAGACGTTTCGCTACCTGGTCGAGGACTATGAGCCCGATATCCTGGTAAGCGGACGTCCTTTGACCATGGCCGGTGAACCCGGCCCCCAGGCCGAGCGCGTCGCCGCCGTGGCCCAAAAGATTGCCGACGAGCTCGACCTTCCGCTGGAGTTTGAGGACGAGCGTCTGTCCTCGCAGGAGGCCAAGCGAATCCTGCGAGAGCAGGGGCTCAACGAAAAGCAGATGAGGGGCAAGATTGACATGATCGCCGCCAGCCTGTTCTTGCAGACATGGCTCGATCGTAAAAACGAGGAGGTTCAGCATGCCTAGCGCTTCCGATCCGCGCCAGCAGAATCGTACACGGCAGCCCGTGCCGCGCCCTGCTCAGCCTGGCCAGCGCTCGGCGCAGCCGACGCAGCGTTCGGCTCGGCCTACTCAGCGTGCTGCTCAACAGCTCGCCGCTCGTCCCGCGCAGCCCGCTGGCGGCGCTCGTTTTAAGCAGCAGGCTCCTGCCCAGCGCACGCAGGGGCAGGCCCCGCAATCACGCTCCTACGCACATCATGCTCATGGCTCGCACGGCGTTGCTCCGGCCACGCGCTCGAGCTATAACACGCACGCCCGCCGTGGTGCCCAAAAGAAAAGCTCCCCGGTGCCTATGATTATCGGTGGCGTCGTCGCCGTGCTTGCGCTTGTCGCGATCGTTTTCTTTGTCGTGCCGGCCGTCAAGGGCTTCTTTGGCGGTGAGGATGCGAAAGTCGCTGCTGGCCAGCAAGTTACTATCACGATTCCCGATGGTGCTTCGGGTGATACCATCGCTTCGATTCTCTCCGAGAACCATATCGTCGAAGATCCCAAGGATTATTATGCGGCGGTCAAAAAGCTCAACGCCGATATGTCGCTTAAGCCGGGTAAGTATTCGTTTACCACGCTTATGGACGCCACGAAGGTCGTCCAGCAGCTTATGGAAGGTCCCAACGCCGGCTCCGATGCGCTCACGATTCCTGAGGGCCTGACGGTCGATCAGGTCGCCGACCGCGTGGCCAAGGCGTACGACAGCATTTCTAAGGAAGACTTCCTTAACCGGGCTAAGGCGAGCAATTATGTGAATGATTACGCTTTCCTTAAAGACGCCGCGAACGATTCGCTCGAGGGCTTCCTATTCCCCAAGACGTATTCGCTGGGTAAGGACCCAAGCGCCGATGATGTGATTCGCGCTATGCTTGACCAGTTCAACGCCGAGTATAAGTCGCTTGACTTTGCCAGCTGCGAGGCCAAGATCAAGGAGCGCTATGGCGTGGAGATGTCCGATTACGACATCGTTAACCTTGCCTCGATTGTCGAGCGCGAGGGCCTCAACGCCGATCAGCGCGCGCATGTGGCATCGGTTTTCTATAACCGTCTGGCGGGCAAGCTCGATGGCCTGCGTTACCTCAACAGCGATGCGACCATGATGTATGTCACCGGCGGCGAGGTTACCGCCGACGACCTGCAGAGCGATAGCCCGTATAACACCTATAAGCATGAGGGCCTGCCGCCCACGCCCATCTGCTCTCCGTCGCTCGAGGCGCTCAAGGCTACCCTTGAGCCGACCGACTCCGATGACCTGTATTTCTACATTACGCAGGACGAGGAGTACTTCTCGCAAACCTACGAAGAGCATCAACAGTCTTGGAATTAACATGAGGATTTTTAGCCCCAAACGATACGTTGCCTCGGTCGATCGCATCGACCTTGATACCCTGTGGGCCGACGGCAAACGCGCCATTCTGCTCGATCGCGATAACACCCTGGTGCCGCGCGACACCGAGCAGGTTCCCGCCGCGGTTTCCGCTTGGCTCGATACCGCCCGCGCCAAAGGCTTTAAGCTGTGCATGGTGTCCAACAACTGGCATCGCGACCAGGTCATGAGCTCTGCACGCGAGCTGGGACTCGAGGCCATTAGCCACGCCATGAAGCCGGCGCCGTTTGCCCTCAAGGCGGGTCTTAAGCGCCTCGGCGCCACGGCCGACGAGGCGGTGCTGATCGGTGATCAGCTCTACACTGACGTGTGGAGCGGCAATTTTGCCGGCGTCGATACTATCCTGGTTAAGCCGCAGGCAACCCAGGACCTGTGGTACACGCAGATCTTCCGTATCTTTGAGCGCCGGGCCCTGCGCGACCTTCCCTGCGAGGAATAGGTTTCGCCATGTCTCAGCACATCAAACACGGCTGCGACCATATCTTCTTTATCGGCTTTTTGGGCGCGGGCAAATCGACGCTCGCGCGCAACGTCGGCACTATGTTCAAGCGGCGTTTTATCGATACCGACCGACTGGTCGTGCGCCGTTGCGGTAAGTCGGTAACCGAGATTTTTGAGACCGAGGGCGAGGATCGTTTTCGTGAGCTCGAGACCTCGGCGCTCCGTTCGCTCCAAAGTGAGCGCAGCCTGTTGGTTTCGTGCGGGGGCGGCATTGTCGAGACGCCGGTGAACATTGAGCTGATGCACGAAATGGGTACGTGCGTGTACCTCGAGGGTGACTTCGAGGATTCGATTCGCCAGATTCGTCGGTCCGACACGCGCCCCGATTTCCGCTCGCCCGAGCATGCCGCGCGCCTGTTTGAGCATCGCCGTCCGCTGTATCGACAGGCCGCCGACCTTACCCTTGATATTCGCAACAAGTCCTTCGAGGACGTTTCCTACCTTTGTGCCGAGATGCTTTTGGAGCGTGGGCTGCTATGATTCGCCGTCAACTGATCAATTTCCAAAACCGCAGCGTCGATGTCCGTGTCGGATTGGGTGCGTTCGATGAACTGTCGCGCATGTTTGCCTCGGCCGTGGGCAAGCCTAAGCGCGCGATGGTCGTTTGGAACACCGCCACGTCAGAGCGTTTTGGTGAGGTCGTCGAGCATGCGCTGGTCGACGCCGGTTTTGTCATGTCACAGCTCTTCCTCGAGGTTTCGCCTGCTGGTGCCACGCTTGCTGATGCCGATGCGATCTTTGGCGCCCTGTCTGCCAACGGCATTACCTGCGACGATCTGGTTGTCGCCGTTGGCGATGCCCCGACCTGCTCGGTTGTTTGCTGGTGCGCCAACCAGTGGTGTGGCCGAACCGAGTGCGCACTGCTGCCGACGACCTTCGACGCCATGCTCACGGTCGCGACGACCATGAAGCCGCTCGTCGCCTCGTCGGCCAATGCGCTTCCCGCTATCGCGTTTCGTCCCGAACCGGGCTTGGTTGTGTGTGACCTCGACCTTGTTCGCGAGACGGACCCCGAGGACCTCAAGCTCGGCTACGCGGTACTTGTTGGCACCATGCTTTCAAGTAGCAAATCCCGCTGGAATCAGTTTGCCGAGACCGTTCCCGAGATTCTCGCGGGCGAGGAGGTCGCGCTTGTCAATGCCATTCAGTGGTCTCAGACTGCCCGCAAGGACGTACTGATGGCCACGAACCCGAGCGCCCGCCATGCGCTCGATTTTGGCAAGACGGGGGAGCGTACCCTGCGCGCCTGCTTGGGCGATGCCGCTTCGCAGGTTCCTGCCTATCAGCTGTTGTCCGAGGGCATGCGCTTTGAGGCGCGCCTAGCACATGACGCCTGCGACTTCGATATCGATTACGTTTTTGAGGTCGATGACTGCCTGGAGGACTTTGGTATCGAGGAGCTTGCCTTCGATCTGGAGCCTGCCGCATATATCGAGGAGTTCCGCAGGCAGCAGTTTGTCCGCTCGAACCGCAGTATGTTGCCGCTGCCCGCGGCACTCGGCGCCATTCGTCTAACGAGCGTTGAGGACGAGGTTCTTGAGCGCCATGCTCACGCCTACTTGGCTTCACGCAAAGAACTTCTCTAAGATTTATTGACATCCATTGTCTTTCGTATCATGTTGAGGGGCGGGTTTTCAATCGGTTGCGGATCGCATGCGTTTCCGTCGTTCGATTGAGACCCGTCCCGTCTATATAGAGACAACAAGAAAGGAATCTGCATGTCTGAGTTTGCTGCCGGTCCTGCCGGTCGTATCGAGCGTGTCCGTGCCCTGATGGCCGAGCGTGGCTACGATGCCATCGTGGTGCGCGACGAGGCCAACCTTCGTTGGCTTACGGGCGTGAAGGGCGTCTTCGACTACACCTTCGAGTTCCCGCACGCTGCGTTTATTACGGTCGACCAGTGCCTGTTCCACACCGACTCGCGCTACCTCAACAGCTTTGAGGAGAACACGCCCGCCGGCAGCCCCTGGGTCTACGACATGGACGAGGGTACCATCCCCGGCTGGGTCGCCGGCAAGATTGCGGCTAACAAGTGCCGTGTCTGTGCTGTCGAGGACGATATGCAGATTAACTTCTACCAGGGTATTCAGCGCGGCCTGGAGGACCGTTCCGTCGCCTGCATGCTGCCGCTGATGCACGACGACATCCGCAAGATGCGCTCCATCAAGGATGCCGAGGAGATCGAGCTCATGCGCCATGCACAGTCGATCACTGACGCCGCCTTCCAGCACATGCTCGGCTTTATTAAGCCCGGTATGACCGAGAAGCAGGTTCGCAACGAGCTCGAGAACTTTATGTTCGCCAACGGCGCCGACAGCCTGGCCTTCGGCTCCATTGTGGCGAGCGGCCCCAACACCGCCAACCCGCATGCCGTGCCGAGTGACCGTGTCATCGAGAAGGGCGACTTCGTCCTCATGGATTACGGCGCGGGCTACTGCGATTACCGCTCCGACATGACACGCACTGTCGTGATGGGCGAGCCCACGCAGGAGCAGCTCGACCTGTACGCGCTCGTACGCCGTACGCACGAGGAGTGCGTCGCCGCTATCTATCCGGGCGTCGAGGGTAACGATATCTTCAAGCTCTCCAAGAAGATCATCGGCGATGCCGGTTATGGCGACTACTACAACCATGGTCTGGGCCACGGCGTTGGTATCGACATCCACGAGCTGCCCAACTTCAATCGTAGCAAGAATATCATCGAAGTTGGCTCGGTTATTACCATGGAACCCGGTGTCTACCTGCCCGGCGTGGGCGGCGTGCGCCTGGAGGACTACGGCGTCGTCACCGAGAACGGCTATGAGCCCTTCACCAAGACCCCGCACGACCTGCACATTATCGACTGCTAGTCTACTTCGGTAGATAGTTTGGGGCGGGGTGTTCGGATCGATTCGGACGCCCCGCGTTCTCTTTTTATGCGCTCGCTGCAGGCGCCGTCTGCAAGTGTATAATTTCTATCGTATGTAATTTGGACGCTTGTGCGTTCTGCCCATAACAAGAAAGGTCGCTATGCCTACCATTTCTACCGCCGACTTCAAGAACGGCCTCGGTCTCCGCATTAAGGACAAGGTCTACACCATCGTCGAGTTCCAGCATGTCAAGCCGGGCAAGGGTGGCGCCTTTGTGCGCTACAAGACCCGCGACATCAAGAGCGGTCGCGTCGTCGAGAATACCTGCAACGCCGGCACCAAGTTCGAGAGCGTTATGCTCACCACCCGTGAGTTCCAGTACCTCTACAACGATGGCACCGACTACATCTTCATGGACAACGAGTCCTATGAGCAGGTTCCCGTTCCCGAGGACATGGTGGGCGAGAACTCCAAGTGGCTGCGCGAGAACGACATCTGCCAGCTGCTCTTCGCCGACGATGAGCTCATGGGCGTGACTCCGCCGATGTTCATCGAGACCACCATCGTTCAGACCGACCCGGGCTTTAAGGGCGACACCGTCCAGGGTTCCACCAAGCCGGCCACGATCGACACCGGCGCTGTCATCCAGGTCCCCATGTACCTCAACGAGGGCGAGGTCATCAAGGTTGACACCCGCGACGGCAAGTTCGTCTCCCGCGTCTAGCAACCAACTCTTCTAGGAGGACTCATGCCCCAGGAAATCAAGATTGACGGCATCGGCATTTCGCCCGATGTTCTGACCGCCATCGTCTCGCGCGCCGTGTCCGATGTCGAGGGCATCGCCTCCGTTGGCGTCAAGGACCTTGCCACCAACCTTGTCTCCATGATGCTCTCGTCTAAGGCCCCGGCTTCCGAGCCGGCGGTCGAGGCCGAGGTCGTCGGCGACAAGCTCGCGCTCACCGTGCGCGTCGTGGTGTTCTTTGGCTATCCGTTCAAGAAACTCGCCGAGGCCGTTCGCGCCGCCGTGGTCGCTGCCATCGATGCCCAGGTGGGCGTTGAGGTCGAGCGCGTTGACGTTTGCATCGACGGCCTCGTTTTCCCCAAGGAGTAACCTTTGAGCCTTAAGGTTTATCGCGGGCGTACGCTTGCCCGCAGTCAGGCGCTGCAGCTGCTGTTCCAGGCCGAGGCCACGGACAGCCCGCTTGAGCGCGTCCTCGAGGGTGATTTCCTGATCTCGAAGGGTCCCCTCGATCCCTATGCGCTGGAGCTGTGCCGCGGTGCCTATGAGCATATCGATCGCATCGACTGCGCTCTGCGCTCTGTTGCCAAGAATTGGGATCTTATGCGCATGCCCGGCGCCGACCGCAACCTGCTGCGTATCGCCGTTTACGAGATGCGTTTCCTCACCGATGAGGAGGTCTCAGACGCCATCGTGATCAACGAGGCTGTCGAGCTTGCCAAGGCCTATGGCACCGACCAGTCCGCGTCGTTTGTCAACGGCGTGCTGGGCAAGATCGCTCGCAGCGAGGAGCTGCCGGGCGAGGACCTGTACCAGGAGCTGCTGGCCGAAGATCGCGCTCGCGAGGAGGCACAGGCTGCCGAGGCGGCCGCCAAGGTTGCGGTTGCTCAGGCTGAGGCTGGCGTGCTGGCCGAGGATGCGGACGCTGCTGAGGTCGCCGAGGCCGAGACCGGTACCGTCGAGGAGTAGCCATGCCAGAGGGTTCCGTCCGCAACTTCGACGAGATTTCGGACCGCTTGGACCAGATCATAGCTACCGTTCGCTCTAAGGATACGTCCTTGGAGCGTTCGCTCGATCTGTTTGACGAGGCGATTGAGCTGGGCTCCCGTGCGGTCGACATGGTCGACAAGTTTGAGCTGACGCCGCGTGAGGCCGACAAGCTCGAGCAGGAATACGATGAGGATGCGGCAAACGAATCCCAGGATAGCTAGGCCGCATCTCCGGATACGAATGGTTGATGGCATTCATGAAACGCGTGCGTCTTGATGACGAACTGATTTCACAGGGCATCTGCGCCGATCGCGCGGATGCCCTTCGCACTCTTATGGCTGGCTTGGTCTCGAGTGGCGGCGAGCGCTTGACTTCGCCGGGCCTTAAGGTGACCCCGGGCCTGCCGTTGCACGTGAAGGGGTGCATTCCCTATGTTGGCCGCGGCGGTCTTAAGCTCGAAGGCGCGCTTGATACGTTTGGTATCAATCCGACGGGCCTTGCCTGTCTGGATGTGGGCTGCTCTACCGGCGGCTTTACCGATTGCCTGCTCAAGCGCGGAGCTGCGACCGTTGTCTCGGTGGACGTTGGTCGCGCCCAGTTCGATTGGTCGTTACGTCAGGACGATCGCGTGACGCTGCATGAGCGCACAAACGTGACGCAGCTGCCTGAGCTTGGCTATGCCGGCGCCATCGACCTGGCTGTGTGTGATGTCTCGTTTACCAGCATCGCGAACATTATCGATGCGGTGCTGGCGTGCCTGGCGCCTACGGGTGCATTCTGCACGCTTGTAAAGCCGCAGTTTGAGGCTCCGGCGGCGCTGGTGGGTGAGGGCGGCATTGTGACCGATCCCGCCGTGCGCCGCGATACACTCGTTGCGGCAGTTGAACTCTTTGCTGCCAAGGGGCTGTTCCCGGTCGATGTGTGCGTGTCGCCCATTCATGGTGCCAAGGGAAACGTTGAGTTTTTCCTGTACGGCACGAGATTTGACCCCGGCGACCGCACGCAAGACGAGCTGCAATTCCAGGTATCGGTTTTGAGCGAGAAAGCTGCAACGCTATGAAGGTCTTTCTGGTTCCCAATTACTACAAGCAAGAGGCGGTTGAGAGCGGCCTGATGCTCGAGCTTTGGCTGACGCGCCAGGGCTATGAGGTCGCATGGGCTGCCGACCAGCGATCGAAGATTCAAAGCACGCCTGATATTGACGGCTCCGATCTGGTCATTACGCTCGGCGGCGACGGTACGTTGCTGCGCGCTGCCCGCATCCTCAACCATCGCGAGATTCCTATCCTCGGTCTTTCCTATGGTCACCTGGGCTTTTTAACTGCTGCGAGCCCCGAGGAGCGCGACATTCTGCAGGTCGTGAGCGACGCCCTTTCCGGCGAGCTGCACGTGAGCCGTCGCGCCACCATCGCCGCGGATATCGTGTCCGTGCGCGACGATGGCACGAAGGATGTCGTGCGCACGTTCGCTCTCAACGACATGGCGCTCACGCGCGGCCCCCTGTCCGATATGGTTGAGTTCGACATCACGGTGTCGGGCCACCATATCGATCGACTGCGTGGCGACGGCGTGGTCGTGTCCACGGCGACTGGTTCTACGGGGTACGCGCTCAGTGCAGGTGGCCCCATTGTGAGCCCCGACTATACGGGTATGGTCTGCGTACCCATTGCGCCGCACACCATTCAGGCCCGTGCCTTCTTGACTTCGCCGAGTGATGTCGTCGAAATCTTTATGTCCGATGATCGCCCGAGCGTTCCGGCGATCGCTATCGATGGACAGTTTATTACCTGCGACGGCACGGTCGAGAGCGTGGCCGTGCGCCGAGGCCCAGGCGATGTGCTGCTGCTCGACTACGGCCCCGAGAGTTTTTACAACTCGGTGAGCCGCGTATTCTACGGAGTCCGTCATGATCGATGAGCTGGAGGTTTCTAACATTGCACTCATTCGTGAGGCGACGCTGGTGCCGAGTGCCGGCCTGACTGTCCTGACAGGCGAGACCGGCGCCGGCAAGACCGCGCTGCTCTCGGCCCTTAAGCTTATTTTGGGCGAGCGTGCGGATTCGTCGACGGTGCGCGAGGGCGAGGCGCTGGCGAGCGTCGAGGCACGCCTGTTTGACGGCCCGCACGACACGGAGGGCTTCACGGTCCAGCGCAGCCTTTCTGCCGAGGGCCGCAGCCGCGTGAGGATTGACGGCCGCATCGCCAGCGTGCGCGAGCTTTCGGAGCGCGTCGGCGTGATGATGGATCTGTGCGGTCAGCACGAGCACCAGCGCCTCCTCGACCCGGCGCATCACGTTGCCATGGTCGATGCCTGGGCGGGGCGCTCTGCGCTCGAGGCACTCGAGCACTACCGTACTTGCTTTAAAGCCTCGCGCGCGGCTGCCAAGGAGGTCCGTCGCGTTGAGGAGGCCTCGCGTGCGCAGGGGAGTCGTGTCGAGGAGGCGCGCTTTGCCCTCGAGCGCATCGGCGAGGTCGACCCTAAGCCGGGCGAGTATGAGGAACTCGAGGAATTGCTGCCGCGCTCCGAACATGCCGAGGTACTGGTTGCCACAGCTAACGATGCCCATGCATCGCTTGCCGCCGAAGGGGGAGCGCTCGATGCCGTGAACAGCGCCGTGGCAGAGCTTTCCCGAATGGCTACCGTCGATCGCAAACTGGGCGACATTGCCGAGACGCTTTCGGATGCCTGCATCTCGCTTGAGGATTGTGCCAACGAGCTGCGCGCCTATCGCGATGGGGTCGCCTTCGATCCTCGCGAGCTCGCTCGCATGCGCGAGCGGTATTCCGACCTCAAGGGCCTGCTGCGTCAGTGGGGTCCGACCATGGACGATGTTTTTGCCATGCGTGATCGCTCGCAAGAGCTGCTTTCGCTGGTTGATGATGGCGATGAACAGATCAAAATGGCGCGTGAAGCGCTTGGCGCGGCGGAGCACGAACTGTTTGCTGCCGCCAAGGCGCTTAAGCGCGCTCGCAATACGGCGGCCCCGCGCTTCTGTCACGAGGTTGGCCGCCAGATGGCTCGCCTGGAGATGGGTAGTGCCGAGCTCGTCTGGGAGTCGCGCGATCTTCCCCGTGCTGAGTGGACGCCGGTTGGTCCTTCGAGTTACGAGCTGCTATACCGCAGCGGTGCCGGCTTGACGCCACGCCCCCTGCGCCGCATTGCGTCGGGCGGCGAGCTCAGCCGCGTCATGCTGGCAAGCAAGGTTGTCCTCGGTAACGCGGACGGTGTCGATACGCTGGTGTTTGACGAGGTCGATGCTGGTGTCGGTGGCTCCACGGCGCGTGCGCTCGCGGGCGTGCTGGCAGATCTCGCCGCTACGCATCAGGTGATTGTCGTAACCCACTTGGCGCAGGTCGCCGTCATGGCCGACAAGCATTATGTTGTCAGTAAGGAACCGGGCGATGTTCCCCAGACGCATTTGGACGAGGTAACCGGCGAAGCGCGTACCGCCGAGATCGCCCGCATGTTGAGCGGCGATCAGTCCGAGGCAAGCCTGGCGCACGCCAAACAGATGCTTGCGGAGGCGCGTGCCTAGGCCGAGCCGCCACATGTATGTCCAATCCGGCCGCCACGAAACGGGTCCATCTACTACGTTTGGCAGGGCATCGGCAACCACGCCAAGAATTGCAAAAAGAAAACCGCAGGTAGAACGCCTGCGGTTTTCTCTATTTTGGGTGTATGGTTGGCGCTTGAGGTTAAAACGTAGTAGATGGGCGGATTTCGTGGCGAGGGGCGTCTATCGGCTCCCCAATCTACCTACTCAACGACCTTATCCGGCTGGATGAGCTCCTCGTAGTAGCTGATATGCTCACGCGCGTCTTCAATCTCGGGCAGCAGGAAGTTGTAGATGACTTCGATGATCATCGTGGCACTGATCTTGGAGAACGCAAAGTCGCCTGTCGTCAGCAGCGCTTCGTGGTTGACGGTATTAAAAGTGTAGTCTGCCAGGCGCGCGAGTGGGGATTTGCTGTCACTGCTGATGACGACTACGGTTGCGCCGCAGTTGCGAGCCGCTTTTGCCATGCGATTCAGTCGGCGCGATTTGCCGGAGTTTGAGATAAGCACGATGACGTCACCCGGGCGTAACGTGAGCGCAAAGCCGATTGATGTCTCGCTAATGGTGCTCGCCATGCAGCGCAGGCCCAACTGCGAAAACTTAAACGTCGCATCGAGCGCGACCGCGTTCGTATTGCCCACAGCTGCAAACTCAATAACCCCTGCATGCTTAAGGGCGTGCACAACAGCCGCCAGCGTATCGTGGTCGATTCCGTCGATGGTCGCATTAAGCTCGCTCACCTTGGCAGCCAGGATGTTCTTGAGGCTCTGCTCCATATTGTCGAGCGAGACCTCGTCAGTCAGGCCCTCGTTGCGCTGGCTTTCCAAATCCCTCGCCAGCGAAAACTGAAAGCTGCGGAAGCTACCAAAGCCAAGCTTGCGGCAGAAGCGCGAAACGGTCGCCTCGGATGTGGCGGCGGCGCGCGAGAGCTGAGCCGCCGTGAGGCGTGGCGCCTCGGACTGGTGCTCTAATATATAGTCGACAATGCGCTGCTCGGACTCGCTGTATCCCTGATGGGTACTAATGAGGGAAAGTGCGCTCTTGCTACTATCGGTCATGGATGGCTCCTGGTTGGCATGAAAATCAAATTTGATTTGCAATGCCATAGTATACGGGTATTTTCAATTACAAGATACACCTTGCCGTTTCAAGTGTTGATGGTAAACTTTCACCTACCGTTTACGGTTATGAAAGAACCTTTCACCGGAGAATTGCACCTTGTCTCTTCTCACGCGGACGGTAGGTTGGTATCTTTCAGTTGTGGAAAAACGCGCATCGAAGCGCGTGTAGGGGAGCGCCCGCGGGCGCTGTACTCAAGAAGGAGGGACACATGGCTAAGTTTGACATCATCGCCGCGACCGGTTGCCCGACCGGCATTGCGCACACCTTCATGGCGAAGGAGGCGCTGGAGAAGGCAGCTGCCGAGCGCGGTCTGACCATTAAGGTCGAGACTCATGGCCAGGTCGGTGTCGAGAACGAGCTCACCAAGAGTGAGATCGCTGGTGCCAAGGCCGTCGTCGTCGCAGCCGATAAGGATGTCCAGGCTGAGCGTTTCGCCGGCAAGCCCATGGTTTCCGTTGGTGTTTCCAAGGCCCTGTCTGTCGAGGCTGCCGGTAAGCTGATCGACCGCGCGCTCGCCGCCAAGGGCGACAGCACGGTTGCAGCCGCTGCCGATGTCGAGGATGAGGTCGAGGAGAAGGAGTCCATCGGCCACGTCATCTACAAGCACCTCATGAACGGCGTCAGCCACATGCTGGTCTTCGTTGTTGCCGGTGGTGTCCTGACCGCCGTCTCGTTCCTGTGGGGCATTACGTCCTTCGATTCGACGGCGTCTGACTACAACAGCTTTGCTGCGATGCTCAAGATCATCGGCGGCATCGCCATGAACCTCATGGTTCCGGTGCTTTCCGCCTACATCGCCGAATCCATCGGCAAGCGCCCGGCGCTCGTCCCCGGCTTTGTTGCCGGTATGATCGCCATCCAGGGCCTGCCTGTTAACGCCGAGACCGGCATGATCGACGCCGGTGGCGCCGGCGTGGGCTTCGGCTTCTTGGGCGGCATCGTCGGCGGCTTCCTCGCCGGCTATGTCATCCTGCTGCTCGAGAAGGTCTTTGCCGGCCTGCCCAAGAACCTGGACGGCCTCAAGGCTATCTTCCTGTACCCGCTGTTCTCGACGGCTATCGTCGGCTTGGTCATGCTCGGCATTTCCGGCCCCATGGCTGCCATCAACACCGCCATGATGGACTTCCTCAAGGGCCTGTCCGCCTCTGGCGCCGTTGTCCTGGGTCTTGCCATCGGCTGCATGTGCGCCTTTGACATGGGTGGCCCGGTCAACAAGGCTGCTTATGTCACCGGTACCGCTATGCTCACCGAGGCTCTGGCCGCCGGTGTTGGCACCGATACCTACAACTTCGGCACCAACTTCATGGCTGCCGTCTCCGCCGCCTGCATCGTTCCGCCGCTGATCACCACCTTTGCCGTCGTTGTCGGCAAGAAGTACTTCAGCCAGGAGGATCACGACGCCGGTGTCGTCAACCTCATCCTTGGTTGCACCCACATCACCGAGGGCGCCATTCCGTTCATGACCAAGAACATCTGGCCCGTCATGCCCATCATGATGCTCGGTTCTTCTATCGCTTCGATCCTGACCATTATGTTCAACGTTCACGATCCGGCGCCTCACGGTGGCTTCCTGGTCCTGCCCGTTGTCGAGAACGGTCCGCTGTGGGTCCTCGCGATCCTCATCGGCGCTGTGGTCGGTGGCATCCTGTTCGTGGCCTTCAAGAAGTACGACTTCGAGAAGAATCAGAAGACCGCTCCTGCAGCCAAGCCGGTTGAGGCCCCCAAGGCCGCTGCCGTCGAGGCCCCCAAGTCCGAGGCTGCCGACTTCGTGAAGGTCGAGAACGTCTTTGTCGCCGAGGACTTCGCTTCTCGTGACGAGGCTCTGAGCTTCGTTTCCAACCAAGCAGTCAAGGCCGGTATCGCAAACGACGCCGACGCCGTGATGAACGCCTTCCTGGCCCGCGAGGCCGAGGGCACCACGGGCATGATGGAGGGCTTCGCCATCCCGCATGCCAAGTCCGACGCCATTACCGAGGCTGCCGTCATCGTCGTCAAGGACGAGTCTGGTGTGACCGGTTGGGACACCATGGACGGCGCTCCCGTCAACGTGGCTATCGCCCTGCTCATCCCCGGTGCCCAGGCAGGCACTACGCACCTCAAGATCCTGTCCAAGGTCGCCGAGGCGCTCATGGACGAGGACTTCCGTGCCACCGTCAAGGGTTCCACCGACGCCGCCGAGATCGCCAAGACGATCAACGCCCGTCTGGTCTAATTCCACGGCACGCGAATAACATCGCCCCCTGTAACAAAGGCGGAGCCCCTCTCCAGGGTCTCCGCCTTTTTTCTATCCCTCCCATAAGTTGCGGTGAAATAAGGACTGTTTAAACGATTCAACCCCAAATGGGGGTGCGGACAGAAAGTTGGACCGCGGGGCGGTCCGGACTGGAGGTTCGC
>CATYJU010000009.1 GCA_958407995.1 uncultured Collinsella sp. | reverse complement strand
GGAGAGAACGCTCCCGCAAACTGCCTCTTGACAACTTATAGGAGCGTCGGTTTTAGTATTGGTTATGCGGGTTGTGCTTGGCTATTGCAAAAAAGTCTACTCACTTAGATTTGAGGGTCGTTTGTTGGCGCCTATTCGCGCTTGTTTGCCGACGTCGCGACCATCAGAAGCCCCTAGGATCCTGCGGTAGGCGCTTCTTGCCCTTGCGGGCACGGTTTCTAAAGTTCTCGACGGCCTCTTCCATGCCCAGAGGCACATAGGCGAGCTCATCGAGGTTATCGGGCAGGTAGCAGGCTAGGCTTTGCTCCTGCGCGCGCCCCGCCGCGAGCTGTTCATCGCTGGGCTGCGCTCCAGGTGTGGCGCAAATGCCATAGACGGCGGCGCCCATCTCGCGCGTGCGGCGCTCGTACTCGGTCTCGGGATGCTCGGGATGGTCGCGGCGGACGTTGTCGCTTACCCAAAGCGTGTCGTAGCCGGCCGCGGTAAACTGCCCTAGGGCGTAGTCGCGCAATGGCTTGCTGTCGGTGCGCAGCGTGACGGTGGCGCCGGCTGCAAAGAGCGGGCGGTAGAGCATCAGATGGTCGACATGGACGAGTCGTTTTTTGGCGTACTTGGCCTTGGGCTGCGGCGTGGGAAAGTTAATGGTGATGACATCGAGCTCGCCTGCGGCAAACAGCTGCGGCAGCGATGCGGCGCCTCGGGGCAGGACGAGTGCGTTGGTCAGTTCCTGCTCGCAGATTTTCTGTGCGGCATAGGCGATGCAGATGGGCTCCTGGTCCATACCGATAAAGAGGGTGTTTGGCTCGTGGACCGCGCGCTCTACAAGGTACGTTCCCTTGCCACAGCCAAGATCCAGGTGAAGGTGTTCAAAGGGCTTGCTGCCAGCTGGCGCGCAAGCCTCGCGCCAATCTCCGGCATAAGCCTCGGGGTTCGTCTCGATCGCATCGGCGTAGCGCTCCAGGCGCTCCTCGAGCACAAAGTTCTTAGGCGTGCGAACGTGGACGGCTCCCATGAGGCTCCTTGGTCATAAGTATGGAACGCATAGCTGCACGTTCCGTCAATGGATTGAAAAAGGGCGGGCATAGTTTGCCCGGAAGATGCGGTGCGGCTCGGCGGCGAGTCGTCGATGCCTACAGGCGCTTGAGAATCACATAGCGGTTGAGCTCGCCGCTACGACCGTCGGCATGGAAGCGCTCAAGCTCGCGCACGGGGACCTCGCCGCTCTTGTAGAACGTACGGACGCCGCGCACCAGGTCGGTGATCTGCTGATCGTCAAAGTGATGGCAATAGCGGTAGGCGTGGCGGTCGTTTTGCCAGCCGATGAGGTGGTCGCCGGCTTCAAACTGTGCGGAATCGTAACCCTCAAACGGCGGGGTGAGCTCGGCGCGGGCTTCGGCTCGAACGGCCTTGCGCGCCATGCGCTCGTCGTTCATAAACTCCCAAAAGCTGATGGCGATGATGCCGCCCGGGCGCGTCTGCCGCACCAGGGCGTCGAGTACGCGTACGCGGTACTCGCACGACGGCACGTGGTGCATAAAGCCAAAGCAGACCGAGATGTCGGCGAGCGGGGCGTCGAAAAGCACGTCGGGCGTCTCGGCGGGGTTGAGCTTCATGAGGGCGTCGAGCACGTCGAGCTCCTGGAAGTGCAGGTTGGGAATGCGCAGGGCGTGGCCATGTGCATCGATAGCCAAATCTTGACACGAGTCGACACCATAGAACTCAAACGGGCAGCTGGCATCTGCCGAGGGGTTTGCGCCGTCGACGCCCTTGGCGGCAAGTGCGCCGCCGGCGGCAAAATTCTCGAATCGCATATTGCCGCAGGCAAGATCGAAGACGCGGACGGGATGCTCGATCGTGGCGACGTCGAGCTGCCCGAGCGCGATGTCCATGGTGCGCACCCAGCCGGGCCACGGGGCCTGGCGCGTATCGGAGAAGGAGGCGGAGTGCTCGCGATAGAACGTGTTGTTGAGCTGGATGAGCGATGAGGCGAAATCGCGGTTCACGGCGCGGAACTCCCTCCGTTGGCGGTGCGGAATAAACAGTACGACCATACTACCGTTAACGCCGCAACGGGGACAACCGAGCCGTGGGTCATTGCTTTGTTTGGACACATTTCCGCAGCTCATATGTGCCCGCAACCGCCGGTTGTCAAAAATCTCACTAGAATAGGTGGCATGCTTTTGGCGGTGGCGGATAGATTTTTAACTGTGCAAGGCGCCTTAAGAACAAAAACGGTCCGGCGGCACGGCTGGCATCACATAGGAGGAACCATGAATGTAGAAACTGCGCAGCGGCTCGCCGACCTTCGTCGCAGCAAGGGTTTTAGCCAAGAAGGGCTGGCGCGAAAGCTAGGGCTGTCGCGCCAGGCGGTCAGTAAATGGGAGCGTGCGGAGAGCTCGCCCGATACCGAGAACCTGATCTCGCTCGCCAGGCTCTATGGCGTGAGCCTGGACGAGCTGCTCAATCCGAGCGATGAGATTGAGGACGATATCGAGTTTGAGAATGAGGACCGCGCTCGTCAGCGCGAGGCCGAGGCGGCAGAGCGCGCACGCACCCATGAGGCGGCGGCACGAGCTACCGAGGCGGCAACACAGGCGAGTGACGCCGCCGCCAAGGCGGCGCAAGCGGCAAGCTGGAGTGCACAGGCCGCTAATGCCGCTACGGCGCAGGCGACGAGTGGCGGCGCAGTTGGCTCGACTCCGGTGAAGGGCCCGTTCCAGTCGTTCCCGTATTGGGCCGTGTGTTGGCTGCTGTTCTTTTTGCTGATGTTCCTGTTTGGTGCCGGCCCCTTTGCTGCGCTGATCTTCTTTACGATTCCCATCTATCACTGGGTGGCGCGTGCACTCGATGGCGATTGGGCGCGCGGAGATATTCAGGTTGGTTCGGCGCCGGTGGTCGCTAGGGCTCAGGATGTTTCCGCTCCGGTTGATACTGACGTGGCTACCGTGACTACCGCTGACCCGATTGCCAAAGAGGGTGATGAATGATGAAGCTTTCGCATGAATCCAAGGTACGCTTGGGCGTTGGCATCGGAGCGTTTGTGCTCATCATCGGGCTTGTCTTTGGCATTTCGCGGACTTTGATTCATTTTGATGGCCCGTGGGATCTCGACGATGTTGTATCCGGCTTCTCTGGTATGGACGATGCGGTTGACGAGGACGATCTTTTGGATGGCGGGAACTATTCCGCTCGGCCTCAGCAGCTTTCGTGCACGACTTTTGACGAAGACGCGTTCCAATCGCTCGACTTGGATGTGACGTCGGGGACGGTCGAGGTTAAACGTGTCTCTGGCGGACCGGTACGTGTCATCGAAAGCGGGCGCGTTGCAAAGGGGGCGTCTGCTTCCGATGCCGCCACTCAGAATCTGGTTAAGATCGAGGGCTCTACACTCAAGATTCGCCAGTTCGATTGCGATGACGAGCGCGCCATTGACCGCACGGTTACCGTCGAGCTGCCGCGCGAAGTTGCCGATAACATGGTGGGCATTACAGCGAATGTAGGATCGGGCGACCTGACGGTCGCGGGCATTGCGTGTCATGACCTCAACCTGACTTTGGACTCTGGAGACGTTGAGTTTACGGGCACCGTGACCGATACCCTGAATGCCGAGGTCGGTTCGGGCGATGTGACGTTCGAGCTCTACCAGGCCCCCGCGAAGTCGATGGACGTGAGTGTGGGCTCGGGCGATGTGGAGATGACGGTTCCGAACTCGACGGGCTTTAAGGCGAGCCTCACCTTGGGCAGCGGCGACTTCGAGAGCGATTTCCTTCCGCTTGGCTACGACGGCGAGACCATTTTGAATCTTGAATTCGATAACGGCGATAAGTCTGCTACGTATCGTTTTGAGGTCGGTTCGGGCGACATGTCGTTTGATCCGGAGTGACATGCGGTTTTCGGAGATCGGTACATATAGGCATGCTCTTTGATGGAGGCGCCGGAGCCGTGACGGGCTTCGGCGCCTTTGCCTTTACAATGGGGGGCATGGAACAGATTATCTTGAACATACTCGAGGCTCTGCGTCGCGGCGAGACCGTGGACGACAAAGCGCTCGTCAAACTGATACATGCCGAGGCGCGCCGTGAGGGTGCCGACAAACGCGATTTGGCCAAGCGCCGTCTGCTGCCGTTCTACCAGCGGGTTAAACGTGAGGAGCCGGTTCGGTGGGCTGCGTGGAATGTCGATTCCGATCTGGAGCGTCAACTGCTGCAGGTCCTGCGTATGAAGCCTCGTCGCACGGCTTCGGGCGTGGCGACCATTACCGTCATCACCAAGCCCTGGCCATGCTCGGGCGATTGCCTATTTTGCCCCAACGATCTGCGCATGCCCAAAAGCTATCTGCACGCCGAGCCGGCGTGCGCCCGTGCGGAGCAAAATTGCTTTGACCCGTATCTGCAGGTAAGCGCTCGTCTGACCGCGCTTTCGCAGATGGGGCATGCGACCGATAAGATTGAGCTCATTGTGCTCGGCGGTACCTGGAGCGACTATCCGCAAGGGTATCAGACGTGGTTTATGTCGGAGCTCTTCCGCGCGCTCAATGACGATGCCGTGGCTGGTGTGGCGGCTAACCCCATGTTGGCGCGTCCGGGCATCAGTCGTGCCGAGGCGGGGCGTCTGCTCGATGACGCTCCCGCCGATGCCCTGCCGCCTGTGGTAGCAGAGCGCCGTGAGCGCTATCGGGCCGCCGGCATTGCGACAGACGAGGTCGAGCTTGCTGCCGGCGTTGCCGACGAGCAGGGGCGTGTGGATGCTGCCGTGGGCGGCTATAACCGTGCGGTGCGTCGTCTGTACGGTCCCGGTACGCCGTGGGACAAGGTCACTGAGTGGCAGACGGCAACGATGGAGGAGCTCGAGCGTCAGCAGCGCATCAACGAGACGGCGAAGCATCGCGTGGTGGGACTCGTTATCGAGACGCGCCCCGATGCCGTAACGCCGCAGGCGCTTACGCTCATCCGCCGCCTGGGCTGCACCAAGATCCAGATGGGTATCCAGAGCCTCGACCAGCACCTGCTCGATATCAACGAGCGTCGCATTTCGGTGGCGCAGATTGAACGGGCGTTTTCGCTTGCGCGCCTGTTTGGCTTTAAGATCCATGCGCATTTTATGCTTAACCTGCTGGGCGCCACGCCGGAGGGGGATAAGCGCGACTACGAACGCTTTATGACCGAAGGGGCCTTTATGCCCGACGAGGTCAAGGTCTACCCGTGTGCGCTCATCGAGGGCTCGCGTCTGGTGGGCTGCTATGAGCGCGGCGAGTGGCGTCCCTATACCGAGGAAGAGCTGCTCGATGTGCTGGCCGACGACATCGTGGTGACGCCGGCGTTCTGCCGTATCAGTCGCATGATCCGCGACTTTAGTTCCGACGATATTATGGTGGGCAACAAGAAACCCAACCTGCGTCAGCTCGTTGAGAACCGTCTGGCTGCTCGGGGTGATGGTGCGACGGTGCGCGAGATTCGCTATCGCGAGATCAGTACGGCGGGTGCCGACTTGGATGAGCTATCTCTTGATGAGGAAGTGGCGTACGAGACGCCAGTGACTTACGAGCGCTTTTTGCAGTGGGTGACGCCGCAGGGCAAGATCGCGGGCTTTTTGCGGTTGTCGCTGCCCGACCATTCGTTTGTTGCCGCGCATGCGGACGAGTTGCCGACGACGCCGGACGAGGCGATGATTCGCGAGGTGCACGTGTATGGCATGGCGGCACGCGTGGGTGACCAGGGCCAGGCGGCGCAGCATCACGGGTTGGGGCGTTTGCTCGTAGAGCGTGCGTGCGAGATTGCCCGGGATGCCGGCTATGCGCGCATCAACGTGATCAGCGCGATTGGTACGCGCGAGTACTATCGCCATCTTGGATTTTATGACCATGGCCTTTATCTGCAAAAGGAGCTCTAGATGAACAAGCCGAGTGTTTCTGCCGGCGTCGTTGCCGGCGTTGCTCTGGGAGCCGCGGCGCTTGGTGCGGCCGCTGTCGCTGTTCGTGCTGCCTGTCTGCAGGTTGCGCGAACCTGCAATGGGTTGGCGCGTGTGAAGCGCGTGCACGACGAGGGCAGCGACGAAGTCCGCGTATTGGTGCAAGGCGGCGTCTACCAAAGCGCGAGTTACGTTGGCGAGCGTTGGGCTGAGCCCGTCTTTGCGTACTATCGTGCGTTTGACGACGTGTTTGAGGCCGAGGGTGCAATGCACGACGCTTATGGTCACGGCATCGACCGTATGCTCATGCTGGGTGGCGGCGGGTTTGCCTATCCCAAGTTTGCGCTGATGTCGCACGAGGGCTTGCGCATGGACGTTATCGAGTATGACGGAGAGATTACGCGCCTGGCGCGCCGTTGGTTCTATCTGGACGAGCTGGAGCGCACGGTGGGCGACCGCTTGCGGGTGATTACTGCTGAGGCTCGCTCGTATCTGGGTGTGACGAGTGTGGGTCATCGTCGCTACGACGTGGTCGTGAGCGATTGCTTTGGCGGTGCCGAGCCCGTACGCGAGCTGGCGACCGTTGAGGCGTTGCGTCTAGTGCGGGGCAGCCTGAATGCCGGCGGCATCTACGTGGCCAATATCGTGAGCGCAAGCGAGGGGAGCGATGTGACGTTCCTGCGCGATTGCGCTGCCACGGCACTCGAGGTATTCGCCCACGCCTGGGTGGTCCCATGTGGCGATGCGGAGTTCGGCGGCGAGGAAAACTACCTGCTCATCGCCAGCGACGGCAACTACGCCTTTGCCGAAGCCGTGCCCTTCGACACCGACTTCCTCGGCACCGTCCTTCACGACAAATAAGTCTCCTCGTCCCAAAAAGACTGGTCTTAGGCGTGGTCGCGCCAGCCGAGAACGCGCTGCTTCATGCCTTCGATGTCGAGCACGCCTTCGGCAAAGCCCTTGCGCACGAGCTCTTCGGGAACAAGCTCGTCGTAGCGGTCAAAGTAAGGCACCTCGCCGGGATAGACGAGGTCGATGGGGTCGAAGTCTTTCTCGGCTTCGGCGGCGAGCACTTCAAAGAACGTCTCCTCGTCGGCCTTCATCTTAAACTGCATAAAGTACGGGCGTGACGGGTCGAGTCCGCGAAGGCCCAACTCAGCGGCGCATTTAATCTTGAGCATGCGCTCGAGCGCCAAAAAGGCGTAGCTGCCCAACCAGGGGAAGAGCACCCAGGTGTCGCCACCCAGGTTGATGAGCGGCTTAGTTCCCGCGCCCGAAATCTCGGCCGTATGGCGAGCCTGCGCCAGACGGGCCCGCGCGTTACCCATCAGGTACGGATACGCCGCGTGCTCGTTGAGCGCCTTGCGCATACGCTCGAGTACGTGTGTATTGATGTCGCCGGGGCAGTCGCCAAAGTAGGCCGGCACCCGGCCCTTGACCTGCGTGGCAAAGACGGTGTGACGCTTCCAGTCCACTTCCTCGACAATCCAGCAGTGTCCGGCGATGGCAATGCGCTCACCGGGCGGGGGCGGGTTGACAATCGTGCCCAGCTCGGCCGATTCGCTGCGAACGGTGAACTCCTCGTTTTCCTGGAACACGGCGTAGAACTTAAAGTTGTTGATGATGCGCTCGCCCGCGAGACCCACGATGAGCCCGCCGCCCTCGGTGACTTGGATTTGGTCGATCTTAATGAGGTGACGCAGCAACACGCGATAGTCATCGGCCGAGATGCGATGGAAATAGCTGAGTGTGAGCACGCGCTGGGCAAGCTCTGCCGGCGTGAGTTCGCCGGTGCTGGCAAGCGTCGACATAGTCTGGTGGTAGAGCAGGCTGTAGGGGAGTCGATCGAGCTCGGGCGGCTCGACCCACTTTTCCTCGCGATAGAGTTGTACGAGCGCGATGCCCTGCAGGAGCTTCCACGGAATGGTCTCGGGCATCATCGTGCGCGGCTCGGGTTCTTCCTCGCGCATGACAAACCACATCTCGGGCGGAAGGTCGCGACGGCCTGTGCGCCCCATGCGCTGCAAAAAGGAGCTGACGGTAAACGGCGCGTCAATCTGGAACGCGCGCTCCAGGCGACCGATATCAATGCCGAGCTCCAGCGTGGAGGTGGTGACGGTCGTCTGCGCCTGCTCTTCGTCGCGCATGAGCTCCTCGGCCGTCTCGCGCAGCGATGCCGAAAGGTTGCCGTGGTGGATGAGAAAGCGGTCTGGCTCGTGCCGGCTCTCGCAGTAGCTGCGCAACATGGAGCACACGGCCTCTGCCTCCTCGCGCGAGTTGGCAAAGACCAGGCACTTGCGGCCGCGGGTATGCTCAAAGATGTAGCCCATGCCGGGGTCGGCGTTGTCGGGTGCGGTGTCGGTGGGGTTGAGCAGTGCCTGTTCGGTTGCCTGCGGGATGTCGACTTCGCCCTCGGGGGCTGAGGAAGTGCGACGGTCCTTGGGAGCGGCCTTGCCCCGTGCCCGCTCACGACGTTGACGGCGCTCCTCTTGTGTGAGTTGTCCGCTGTGACGCATGTCTTGGGCGCCGGCGGGCAGTGCCGCGGATGCCGCCTCGATGCGCTCGCATGCGAGCACTTCGGCTTTCTGCGGACCTGTGCCCATGAATCCCCGCTGCTGTGCCTGGGGGCCCGAGTTGTAGAAGTGCTCCATGGAGATGCGCCACACGCGACGCGGTTCTTCAAAGCGGGGGATAACGCAGTCGCGCCCCGTTCCCTGTGAGAGAAAAGCGCCCGTGCGCTCGGGGTCGCCGATGGTGGCCGAAAGGCCAATGCGTCGAGGCTGCACGCCGGCCATGCGCGAGAGCCGCTCGATAAGGCAGAGCGTCTGCCCGCCACGGTCGCCGCGCATGAGCGAGTGGACCTCATCGATGACCACGTAGCGCAGGTCGCAAAACATGCGCGGGATCGCCATGTGCTTATGGATCAGGAGCGCCTCGAGCGACTCGGGTGTAATCTGCAAGATGCCGCTCGGTTTTTTGATGAGCTTAGCCTTGTGCGACTGCGAGACATCGCCATGCCAGTGCCAGACAGGGATATCGGCCTCTTCGCAGAGGTCGTTGAGACGGACGAACTGATCATTGATGAGCGCCTTGAGGGGGCCGATGTAGAGGGCGCCCACGCTCGCGGGCGGGTTCTCCCAAAACTCGGTCAGGATGGGAAAGAAGGCCGCCTCGGTTTTGCCGGAAGCCGTGGATGCCGTCAGGAGCACATTGTCTTGCGTGTTAAAGATGGCGTCTGCCGCTGCAACCTGGATAGAGCGCAGACTCTCCCAATCGTGGGAGTAGATGAAGTCTTGGATAAACGGAGCATATCGGTCAAAGGCGTTCACGGGGCCTCCTCTCAAATACGAACCTCTTAACGCGGTGGCCAAGGGTTTGCTGCATTACCGCCTCAACGTTTGCCCAGATAAAACCAGCCAAAATAAACCTGTCCCTTTTTGGCAGGTTAGATGGTGAATTCGGCGAAGTTGCGGTCGCCGCCTGCGGTATCGGTGTCGCCTGTTGCGGTTGCCGGCGCTAGCGTGTCGCCGCCGACGCTTTGCAACAGCTCGGCCACGTTGGCATCGGGGTTCTGGCACAGGATGTCGAGCAGCTCGATAAAGTCGCGAATGACCTCGCGCGGCGTCAGGTGCGTGTCGGCTCCCACACGACCGAACTCGATCTTGAGGAAGTCCACCAAGTCGTTCTCGGTAAGCGTGGGCGTCCAGCCAAAGTAACCGGCGTGAATTTGCATGAGTTTTTCGATCAGCACCAGCAGCTCCTCGTAGGTGAGTGGCTGCAGACGGATGATGGGCGCGAGCATGTCCTTAAGGTCCTCGCGCGCAAAGCGACCCTGAGCGAGTCGGCTACGCAGAGCCTCGTAGGAGAACACGCCGCGGCGACGGTCCTCGATGGAGGTTGGCGTGCCGCCCATGATCATGCCCAGGTACTGCGCCTTGCCCTGGAGCGTGTCGTTGTACATGGTCAGGATCTTCTCGTAGTTGTACTGGCGCGTGATGGCGTTGGGAATCTTATACAGATTCACGAGCTCGTCGATGAGCACCAGCATGCCCTTGTAGCCGCTGCAAACCAAAAAACGCGCGATGAGTTTGACGTAGTCGTACCAGTCGTCATCGCTGATGATGGTCGAGGAGCCCAGCTCGGCGCGAGCCTCGCTCTTGGTGCGATATTCGCCGCGGATCCATTTGGTCACGCGGCTCATGGCCTCTTCGTCGCCCCCGGATGCGGCCATGCGATAGCGGCGGAGCATGCGGGTGAAGTCGAAGCCGTGGACCATCTCCTCGAGCGGGGCCAGTTGGGCATTGACGACCGACTCGTCGACGTCGGCACACGAGGCGACCCAGCGATCCAGAATAAGGTTGAGCGCACCGCCCTCGGGGCGCGTCTTGGTCGATATATTGCGGATGAGCTCGCGGTAGGTGGCAAGGCCCTGTCCCTGACCGCCCTGCAGGCGGCGCTCGGGCGACAGGTCGGCATCAGCGACGACGAATCCCTCGCCCATGGCGTGCGTGCGGATAGTCTGGAGCAAAAAGCTCTTGCCGGCGCCGTAGCGACCGACCAGAAAGCGGAAGCTCGCGCCACCGTCGGCGATGAGACTCAGATCGGTGAGCAGGGCGCGGATCTCGACCTCGCGCCCTACGGTGATGTAAGGAAGACCGATGCGCGGGACCACGCCGCCCTTGAGCGAGTTGAGAATGACGGCAGCGACGCGCTTGGGCACGCGGGGTGCTGCGGATGCGGTATCACTCATGGTCTAGGTATCCTCTCACGTCTGCTTCGTAGTCCTCGATAATCTGCGGCCCTGCCGCGCTAAATTCAATTACGGTGTCGCCCACCAGGTCAAAGAGCGCCTCGTTGATGGTATCGACGAGCATGTCCTCGCTCTGCCCCGATTGCACTACCGCCGATTCCGCCTGTACTGCGTTGTGCTCGAGCAGCGCGCGGAGATAGGCGTCTGCGGCGGGCGCGAGTTCGTTCGTGGCGTCAGCGGGCGCAGCAGCTGCGAACGCGGGCGTCGGCGCGAGAAGCGGTGCCACGACACCAAACTGTTCGGTGGATATGGTCGGCTCGTCGGACTCGTCCTGCCCTGCAGCCGCCGCGACCGCCTCGACCGTCGCGTCGGCTACGGGCTCGGCTTCCGGTTGCCCTGAGTCCGCTGCCTCGGCTTCTGCGGACGCGCCGTCCTCGCGTTCCTCGTCGATCAAAAGCGCTTCGCGCGTTTGTGCGGCAGCGCTCCGAATGTGCCCCAGCTGGCTCAAATCGATATCGATCTTGACTGGCTGGTGTGCGGCGTCCCACGAAAGCCATGCCACAATCTCGTCATCGATAATCTTGGCCAGATATTTGGGGACCTTCTCCTCCTTCAGGGGGTGGGCAGGGTCCAGGGCCAGGCGCAGGCGTTGGTCGCAGGCGCGCATCATCTCGCCAAGTTTGCTGCTCTTTTGCCTGCTACCGTGGATACGCATGCATTCCCAAAAACCGTTTTGGCAACGGTAGATATGGATGGGGTCCAGACGGTATTCGCAGTCCTCGTGGCGCTCGGGCGCAAAGAATACGGCCGAGGCAAACATGGTGTAGGGCATTGCCGTCTCCTCCCCAAATAAACTTGCCACGATGCCGGTCTTTCGGTGCGTGTCATAGTAGCGCGCCATGCGGACATACACGGCGCACGCCACGTGGCGCAGATCGCGGTGGTGGCTGCGGTCGAGCCGCGAGCTACTTAGGTTGTACGTGGAGAGGGCGTTGATGGCGGCCATGAGTCGCTCCTCGCGCACTTCATCGGGCGGAAGGGGGAGCGTGGGCTCGGAGGTTTTGCGACGCTTAGGGGTCTGGCCGGACGGTGCCGGTGCCGGTACAAGGTCTCGTGCCGCGCGCCGCAGTTCGATAAGGGCGTTATCGAACATGACGGTTTTAGAGTCGCGAAGCAGCTTGGGGTCGAGCCCGTGGAACACGGCGTAATCTTGCAGCCACACGCGCGCAAACCGGCCGATGCCGGGCTCGAAGGCGCGA
Organism: uncultured Collinsella sp.; assembly: GCA_958407995.1. Taxonomy (GTDB): domain Bacteria; phylum Actinomycetota; class Coriobacteriia; order Coriobacteriales; family Coriobacteriaceae; genus Collinsella. The sequence goes on along the minus strand of CATYJU010000009.1, from coordinate 43,857 downwards.
TAGACATCCCAAAAAGCCTTGATCTTGTTAAAACCATCGAGTGGATTATCTACGCCAATGCCGCAAATCAGCTCATAGAGGTACAGAAAGGCAAAGGACGTAGACGTTTCCTCGACGGTTCCGCGGCGCACTTGGGCACGCCAGGTAAAGTAGCCGCGCAGCTGCCGGTCGCTCATGGCGTTGTAGGTGGGAAAGTATGACTTAAAGGTGCCGTTGTAGGGACAGTCGTCCTCAAAGTCGGCCATCAGCAGGCCCTGGCGGTAAAAAAGCTCGGCTTCCGAAAGCCAGCGGCCTGCACCGCCCTTGGGGTCATCCTGCCAGCGCGATATCTCGCGCATTTTACGGTACTGGTCGGGGAGGAAATTCTGCATCTGTCGGCCGGTTTTGAGAATCGGCTCGTCTGCGTAGATTTCGTTTGAGAAGCGGGCGGACTGATGGGTCCGGGCCTCGGCCATAATGCGCTCGATGAGCATCTTGATGTCCTGGTCGGCCACCGCTCCTCCTCTCGAACGCAGCTACGGTGACCTCATATCATAGCACAGCATCAAACAGATGTTCGAGATACCGCTGCGTAGATAGTTTTAGAACAGGAGGGCGTAGATGACGGCGATGACGACGGAGGGAAGCATATTGGCCGTGCGGAAGGTCTGAGGGCGGATGAGGTTGACGCCGACACAGAAGATGAGCATAGACCCCACGAGCGATAGACTGTCGAGGGCGGCGGTGGTCATGATGGGGGAGAGCGCGCCGGCAAACAGCGTAATCGTCCCCTGGAACACGGCGACGGGCAGGGCGGAGAAGATACAGCCGCGGCCAAGCGAGGCCGTCATGGTGCAGACGATGATGCAGTCCAGTGCGCCCTTGAGGGCAAGCGTTGACCAGTCGCCGAGCAGGCCGTCCTGGATCGATCCCACAATGGCCATGGCGCCGATGCACACGGTGAGTGAAGTCGAGACAAAAGCGTTGGTGAACTCGTTATCGCCCTCGCTGCCGGTCTTGCGCTTGAGCCATTCGCCAAGGTTCTCGATGGCGGCCTCCAAGTTGATGGCCTCGCCGATGAGCGAACCGAGCGCAAATGAGACAATGAGCATGGTGGTACCGGTGGTCGCTAGCGCCTTTCCATCGATGATGAGCATCTTTTGCATGGTGCCGCCCAGGCCGATAAACAGGACGCACAGCCCCGATGCTTTCATGAGCGTGTCTTGGATGCGCGGTGTAATGAAGCGGCCGCCCGCTAATCCCAAAAGACCGCCCGCAACTAAAAGCGCAACGTTGATGATTGTTCCCAAGCCCGGCATGAGCCCTCCTGTATTGATGCCAACGTGGCAATCGTAGCAGAACGAAATGCGAGGCACATCGCGACTCATCTAATACGTTATATAAGTGGTATTAGGAATGATGCGCAGCATTTAAGCCTCAGGTGGTTGTTGGGACATAGGGATAGTAGTCAAAGCGCAGTGTCATAAGCCGCTGCGGGGATTCAATAGCCGCGGCGATGATATTGGCATCGCGGGCACGATTAAACCCTTCGAGTTCGATCTGATACGAGACGTCTTGCATAATATCCAGACGTCGCCAGGCTAGAAGTGTGTCGCCATCGAATTCCAAGGTCTTGCTTCCGTCTGGGGCAACGGCGTATAGACGCAGTTTAGCGGTGGTTGCAGGGTCGACAACCGTGACCTTTTTAATTTCGTTTCGAGTATTCTTGGCGCCCAACAAGGTGAGCAGTGTTGGGGCCACGACCTCGCCCGATGGCAAAAAGACGACTTCGATGGATTCGGGAAATGCGATGATGGCCGACTTGCGGACGGGCTGATTGGCGGCGGCAACTTCGATGTTCGCGGCGTCGATGACCTCTGTGTGGTCGAGGGCGGCAAGCACGCAGCAGTTACCTTCATCGATCTCCTGAGGATCAGCAAGCCCCAGACTGTCCGCGAGCTCGGGATCGTTTGGATCGGCAGCAGGCTCATTCGGTGCTTCGAAAGAAGCTGGGACGCTGTTTGTCGGCGACGGCGTGTCGCCCGCACCTGCTTCTTTGTCCGTGCTCCCTTCTTGTATGGTTGCGTTGATGGGTTCGTCGTTTGAGGGGAGCGTCTTGGCGTTAAGCGCGGAGGGAAGAATTCCGACGGCTCCGGATCCGTTCCACTCCATCTCGAGAAGCGCCGGGTCGGCAAGAATGCGTTGCCTGCTTTGCGCGTGGGTATCGACTTCAATAGGGCCTGCCTCTGTCCCTCGTGTAAGGCTGAGTGATCCGGCTGGCTTCTCGAAATGAGCGTCTGTGTCTTTGGTGCTGACGGCGTAGAACAGCAGGGATGCTTCTCCCGCCGCGATGGCATCGGTGTCGGCTTTGGTCAGCCGCAACGATGCCGTGAATGAGAGGGTGGGCTGCGTGTCGTCTGCATTCGCGGCGGCGCAGCCCAGACATATACCGCCTCCTTTCTCGAAAAACGCACCGTCGAAGGCGACCTTCGCTCCGTTCGCCGAGTCATCGACCGAAGCGATGTCGATGCGCAGCTCTAAATTGCATGGATTGCCATCTGCATCGAGCACAACCGAGCGCCATGTGCAGACAGCGCACCCCGCCTGGGAGCCGTTTGCCTTGTTCGAACGATTGATATCCACGACTATCGAGCCGTCCGTATTACGACGAAGGCATCCCGAGGTTGAGATTGCGGCCTGTGCGATCGAAAAACGCTTGCACGCAATGGTGCTCGATGGATTTGGTGCGGAGCTTAGGGCTGCTGGTAAGGAATCCGCCATGACGGGAGTCGCCCAAGCGGCGACAGGCGTTCCGGTTGCGAGCGCGCCGCAGAGTGCGACGACGGGCAAAAGGTTCTTCGATGCCATGGGGTCTCCTTAGCTAATTTAGTGCGGCCTGTCCGTGTTTCGTTTCTGGCTGCGTTTGATGTGCAGACCGAGGCCGGCGGTTCCCGCGCCTGCTGCCGTGGCGCCTGCTGCCAAGAGCCATCGTCTGTCGTCTGTCTGCGCCAACGGTTCCTCGCGGTTGCCGCGGTCGAGCTCCGAGAGGTCGACCGTCACTTGCGTGGCGGCCTGCGCCTGTTCTTGCTGGGCAAAGGCCATGGCTGGCGCAAACGCTAGGATACTGACGGCGGCGGCCAGGGCGACGGCCTTATGCCGTGTGCGCACCGGGCTCGACCGTCCAGGTGATCGTTGCAACCTGATCGCCTTCGCCGGTTACGTGGAAGATGTCGCGCGTGACGCGGGCGACGTTTCCGCTTGTCTTGAGCTTAATTTTGTCCGTGCCGCCGGCAATGCCCTGGTAGCCCATGTCGAAGGCTGCATTCTTGGAAAGATCGAGGCCCGTCCCCTGCATTGCGGCGCTGGCGTTCTGGAGTGCGCCGTCGGGGCCGACCTTAAAGTCGATGGAGTTCTGCGCGGTTCCGGCCTTGGCGTCGGCGGCAATGGTCCAGGTGTTCATGGCGTCGATCTTCATGTTGGTGACATGGATGCCGTAGGCCGAATGATTGTCGATGGTGGTCGCGTCTTCTGAGGGGCCCTGAAGCGTGCCGTCGGCCTTGGCGACGAAGGGAATAACCGTCGGAACTTTGAACTCAACGTTGTCGATCTCGGTCCTGACCATTACTTTCGTTGTTCCAGCGCGCCCGGCTGCCATAGCTGGCGTCGGGGTGGCGCCCATTGCGAGCGCGAGCGCGAGCCCTGCGCCCACGACGAGCGCTCTGGCTCCGTTCATGTTCCTGGTGATGTCCATGGTCGTTCCTTTCTATTCGCCGCGGGCCGTCCCCGCGATGATTGGACGAATGCTGGTGAATTGCGTGCGGTGCCGCGTCGGCCGAAAAAGCTAGTTCTCGGCTTGCTCAACCCGTACCTTGACACGTGTCGGATTGCCGTGGCTGTCGAGGGTCTTGGCATCGAGTGCCTGGATCTCGATGTATGCCTCGCCTTCTTTGATGTCGCCGGCGGGGCACGTCTCGATTGTCTTGCCGGTCTCGACCACACCGGATTCGTACATGGTCTCGTCGTTTTGGATGACGCGGAATCGCTGGGGAAATTTATTGTCTTGGACGTTTTGCACGTTGACGCGCAGCTTGCCGTCCTCCTGTAGCTGAGCGACCGGGGCGACCGAAATCGTCATCATGTTGTCGCGGACGATGGCATCGAGCTCATCTTGGATTTCTTGTCGCGATTTGCCCTCTGCCGTCGTGACTGAGGCGCCCGCTTCGGGCACGGGCTGCGACTGCCAGGCGTATAACCCTACGGCGATGAGGGCGCAGACGATAGCCAGGCAGACAACGACGAGTTTCTTGCGACGCCCCAGTCCTGCGAGGCGGGGCGGCTTCTTCGCACTCATGCGGCGTCCTTGGTGGTGTAGACACGTGCGAACGTGGACGGGTCCGCTCCAAAGAGCATGTGAAGCATCAGGCGGCGCGAGTAGATGAGCTCGTCAAAGTCGTGAGGGAGCTCGATGTCGTGGATACGCGCGATGTGGTGGGCGAGCGCCGAGAACGACTCGGGGTCGCAGATAACATCGGTGGTGACGTGGTAGACCGCCGTATCGGGGAACGCCTCTTCGTCGAAAGGCAGGAGATAGGGATCGTCGTCGACCTCGATGGCGACGCCGTACTGGGGCCAGTAATATGCCATGGGAACCTCCCTGCTTCTGGGACCAAAACTTCTATCGGTTTTGGCTGTCGACGCCGACCGTATCAGCCGCTACTTGACCAATTTCTGACCAAATGCTTGACGGATTGACATCTCCGCAGGTAAAAGGCAGTAAAAATTACTTCAACTTTTTTCGAGCGACATTTACGCGATCGGCGACGGCGGGGCGATATGTGTCAAAAGCATCGTCTGCCGAGGAAGCCTTGCCGCTCGCCGAATTGCACGAACGTAAAAATCGCCAATTATGGAGACGGTCTCGAACACGTCGACGAAACGATGCGGTAACATCTCCCTGCAAACACTGTAGTTAGCTAAAGGGGGAGTTCGCGTGTCTGCAACCATCAAACCCTTCACCGACGAGTTCGAAGAGTACGGCCGCGATGAATCTCGCGCATCGGGCGAAGCATCGAGCATCTCGTTTCCGACAACGGAAGACGAGGTCCGTGCCATTTTGGAAACGCTCCATGCCGAGCGTGTCCCGGTAACGGTTCAGGGCGCCCGAACCGGCCTTGCCGCCGGTGCCGTGCCCCACGGTGGGCATATCCTCAATACTTCCCGTATGAATCGCTACTTGGGCCTTCGCCGCGATGAACAAGGCCAATTTCTGCTGCGCGTGGAGCCGGGCGTTGTGCTCTCGGAGCTGCGTAAGCAGCTGAGCAAGAAGGTACTGCCGACCGCTGGTTGGGACCAGGCATCGCTTGAGGCCTACGAGGAGTTCCAAGAGTCCCCCGAGCAGTTCTTTCCCACCGATCCCACCGAGGCATCTGCCTGTCCGGGCGGCATGGCGGCATGCAACGCCTCCGGCGCCCGCAGCTACGCTTACGGTCCCATGCGCCCGCATATCACGGGACTCCACGTCGCGCTGGCTGATGGCGATTTGCTTGAGCTTCAGCGCGGCGAGGCTTTTGCCCAGGGCCGCCACCTGTCGCTCGTGACGGCAGAGGGTCATACATTCGAGCTCGATCTTCCTGACTACACCATGCCCAAGACCAAAAATGCCTCGGGATATTTTGTTGCGGACGATATGGACGCCATCGATCTTTTTATCGGTGCGTGCGGCACGCTCGGCGTCATTACCGAGCTCGAGATCGCCCTGCAGGCGGCACCTTCGGTCGTATGGGGTGTGAGTTGCTTTTTCGATAGCGAAGACAAGGCCGTGTTCTTTACCGATTCCGTGCGTCCCGTGCTGTCCCATGCCGCCGCTATTGAGTATTTCGATGCTGGCGCCCTGGATATCCTGCGTCGCCAGCGCGAGCAGTCGACAGCGTTTGCCTCGCTGCCGGCGCTCGACGACGAGGCAAAGGTCTGTGTCTACGTGGAGCTCGACTGCGATGACGAGGCGCAGGCGACCGAGGAGCTGTACCACCTGGGATGGGTGCTGGAGCTTGCGGGCGGCCGCGACGATGCGACATGGGTCGCCCGCACCGAAGTCGATCGCGAGTGCCAGCGGTTCTTCCGCCACGCGGTGCCCGAGAGCGTCAACATGCTCATTGACGAGCGTCGCCGCACCGACCCCACCATTACCAAGCTGGGATCGGATATGTCGGTGCCCAATGCACGCCTTGCCGATGTCGTTGCCCTCTATCGCCGCACGCTGGCCGAAAGCGGGCTTGAGTCTGCTGCCTGGGGACACATCGGGAACAACCATCTGCATGTGAACATCCTGCCGCGCGATGCGCAAGACTACCGTCGTGGTGGAGAGCTCTTTGCCCAGTGGGCTTCCGAGGTCACGGCCATGGGCGGTGCCGTTTCTGCCGAACACGGCGTCGGCAAGATCAAGGCGGGCTTCTTGGAGACGATGTACGGCCACGAGGCCATGGTCGAGTCGGCGCGTCTCAAACTCCAGCTCGATCCTACCGGTCAGCTGGGTCGCGGCAACCTGTTTACGGAGAAGCTCTTGGATGAACTCGTCCAGAAAGGGGGCGCGTGAAGATGAGTGATTTCCATATGGTGGTGTGCGTCAAGGCGGTGCCCGGAAGCACCGAGGTCAAGATGGACCCCAAGACCAATACTATCGTGCGTGATGGCAAGCAAGCGGTCATTAATCCCTTCGATGCAAGTGCCCTCGAATGTGCGCTAACGCTGAAGGACGACTTTATCGACTTTGGCATGGACGTGCGTGTGACGGTGGTGTCGATGGGTATCCCCGCGACCGAATCGCTGCTGCGCGACTGCATCGCCCGCGGTGCCGACGACGCGCTGCTGCTGACCGACCGAGCCTTTGCGGGTGCCGATACCCTAGCCACCACCTATGCCCTCAAATGCGGCATCGAGGCACTCGATGAGGACTTTGACCTGCTCATCTGCGGCAAGATGGCAGTGGACGGCGATACGGCCCAGATCGGCCCCGAGCTGGCCGGCGCCTTTGAGATCCCCTGCGTGACCGACGTGAGCTGTGTGCAGAGCGCGGGATTTACGACGTGTGGCTCGCTGGCGCTCGTCCATGGCTGCGATGCCGGCGAGGAGACGGTGTACCTGGAGATGCCGTGTGCGATGACGACCGCCAAGGAGATTGGCCAGCTGCGCATGCCGAGTATTGCCGGTATTCGCGCGGCCGAGGATGCAGACGTGCGCGTGGCCAGCGCTGCCGACGTAAACGCCGATCCCTCGCGTTGCGGCCTTGCCGGATCACCGACGCAGGTCGTGCGCTCGTTTGTGCCCGACCGCGACCAAACGTGCGAGGCCGTTGAGGGAACGGCGTCCGAGCAGGCGGTAAAACTTGCCAAGATTATCGAGGGGATGGCATAGATGAGCGGGCTGATTATCGATAGCGAAGCCTGCATCGGCTGTGGTCGCTGCGTTCGCGCCTGCGCCTCGGGCGGCATTGTGGTGGAGGGCGAGCGCCCCAATCGCTGTGCCCGCGTAACCGACGGCTGTATCCTGTGCGGCGGGTGCGTCGACGCCTGCCCCGTCAACGCCATCTCGATCGAGCGCGACGAGGCCGCCGGTGCGGTAGACCTTGACGCATATCGAGACATTTGGGTCTTCGTGCAGACTGACGAGCACGACGCCGTGGCTCCTGTGGCCTACGAGCTCATGGGCAAGGGGCGCGAGCTTGCCGATGCCCGCGGCTGCCGTCTGGTGGCACTGGTCGGCATGAGCCCCGAGGGCTCGCTCGGGGACCTGGAGCATCTGATTTGCGCCGGTGCGGACGAAGTTCTGGTCTGTCGTGACGAGCGCTTGCGTCAGAACGACGCGGAGGTCTACGCCCGCTTGATCTGCGATTTGGTGGCCGAGCGCAAGCCCGAGGCCATTCTGTACGGCGCGACCGCCTTTGGTCGCGAGCTGGCGCCCGGTGTGGCCGTGCGCTTGCAGACGGGCCTTACGGCCGATTGCACGGTGCTTTCGATGGATACGGAGACGGGTCTGCTGCAGCAGACGCGCCCGGCGTTTGGCGGCAACCTGATGGCCACCATTATCTGCCCCAACCACCGTCCTCAGATGGCAACGGTGCGCCCCGGCATCTTTAAGGCGCCCGAGTTTGACTATAGCCGCTCCGGCACGATTGCCCAGGTAGTGCTTGCGGATGACGTTAAGGCCCGTGTCGAGATCTCGATTCCCGCCGAGGAGTGGGGACAGCAGGCCTCAATTGCCGATGCCGAGCGTCTGGTCGTGGTGGGCCGCGGTATCGGCTCCAAGAAGAATCTGCCCCTGATGCGAAAACTCGCCGATGCCCTGGGTGCCGAGCTTGGTTGCACGCGCCCCGTGGTGGAGGCCGGCTGGCTGGAGTATCGCCACCAAATTGGCCAGACGGGTGTATCGGTCTCGCCCAAGCTCCTCGTGAGCATCGGTGTCTCGGGTGCTATCCAGCATCTCGCCGGCATCGGTGGGGCGGAGTGCATTGTCGCCATCAATGAGGACCCGGATGCCCCCATCTTTGGTGCCGCCCAGTACAAGGTCGTCGGCGATGCCGTTGAGATCGTTGAGGAGCTGCTGGTTCAGCTCGAGTGCTAAGCGCTTGCCAGCCAGCGGCGCAGCTCGTCCTTAAGGCGGCTCCAGGTTGCATGCGCGGCGGGGTCGGTAAAGGGCCGCGTAATGCCAAAGGGCGCGTCGAGCAGGCGGTAGATATCGCCCTGCTCGCGCGCCAGCGCGCGGCTTGCCGGATAGACGAGCTCAAACATAAAGCAGATAAGCCCCACCAAGAAGTCGGCGGGCTCATCGCGCTCATCGCGCGTGACGCAGCGGTGCTCGTTAAAGGCGGTAAGCGCCGGTGTCGAGAAGTGGCTGGCAAGAAACGTGTCCTCATCCACTTTGAGGATGGTGTCGACGGTGCTGTCGGCGATGGTGCGCATAATGTCGATCTTGTCGCCATCGCGCACGATATCGCAGAAGCTCCGTGTGCGCTCGTCGAGCTGTGCGGGTAGACGGAAATCGCTGTGGTGGGCGATGCTCGCGCGGATCAGTTCGTCCTCTGCCGGGTCATCGATAAAGTCGCGGATGCTCGTTACGGCGGGTGCATCGGCGGGATTCTCGCCAAAGAGGACCTCGATGCCCAGCGCTGCATGGCTCATGCTCTCGACGTCCTTAAAGGTGTCCCAGCGTCGCAACTGCTCAAAGCGGCCCATATCGTGTAGCAGGCCGCAAAGCCACGCCAAGTCAATATCTTCTGACGACCAGCCCTGCTCGCGCGCTACGGCATCGCATGCCTCGGCCACGTGGTACGTATGCTCGATTTTGAGCGCGATGCGTGGGTTGGTGGCGTCGTAGGCATCGGTGTAGCTTTTGAAGGCCGCGCGCGCCCGGTCTCGATCGATAGCTGTCATAATGACTTCCTAAAAAGTTGTGTCTTTCGATCCGGTGGCAATTGTAGGCGAACTTTATTGCCGCAGGTTGATATTTCTGCTGCGTCTCGGGCATCGTGTTCTATATCGTTTTGAGCCTCATATAAGAGCGGGGCACGTTTGGCGTCCCGGCCTAACGAATCGAATTTCTCACTGAGCTGGTCTGCTTCTTCTGGTACCATGATCAAACTTTACTGTAGCAAAGTATGACGTGGTCTTTTGTTCCGCGTCAGCGGAAATGGGGGTTTCATGGCACAGGGAGCGACCGCCAACGAGCAAAAGAAATTCAAAGTCCCGCGTATCCCGGGCGACATCATGATCTATCCCATGATCGTTGGCCTTTTGCTCAACACTTTCTGTCCGCAGGTCTTTGAGATCGGCGGCTTCTTTACGGCTGCCTGCCGCGGCGGTTCCAATACCATCGTCGCCGCGATCCTGCTGTTTGTGGGCGCCGGCATCAGCTTTAAGTCCACGCCGGGCGCCATCAAGACCGGCATCGTCGTGCTGATTCCTAAGCTTGTAGTGGCAGCCGCGCTGGGTCTGGGCGTCGCGTACTTCTTTAACGATAACTTTTTAGGCCTGAGCTCGGTTTCCATCATCGGCGGCATTACGTTTTGCAACATGGCGCTCTATACGGGCATCATGGGCGAGTTCGGCGATGAGTCCGAGCAGGGCGCTGTCGGTATCCTGTTCTTTACGGCCGGCCCCGCCGTCACGATGATCATCCTTGGTGTTTCGGGTCTCGCCAACATCCCCGTCGGCACCATCATCGGATCCATCCTGCCGCTTGTTATCGGCATGGTCCTGGGCAACTTGTTCCCGTTTATCAAGAACCTGCTGGTTCCCGGCGCCAATCCCGCGATCGCTGTAATTGGTTTTCAGCTCGGTGCGTCCATGAGCCTTTCGAGCTTCATCGCCGGTGGCATTTCGGGCATCCTGCTGGGCCTCATCACGCTCTTTATCGTCGGTCCCATTACCTTTGCCTTCGAGCGCCTGTGTGGCGGCAATGGTAAGGCGGCTGTGGCATGTTCCACCATTGCCGGCACGGCCATGACCACGCCGGTCGCCCTCGCCGAGGTCGCTCCGCGCTATGCCGAGCTTGCGCCCACCGCGTATGCGCAGATCGCCACTGCCGTCATCATCACGGCAATCATGGCCCCGATTCTGACCGGCTGGGTCGATAAGAAGTTCTGCCAGAGCAAGGAAGACCTGTCGCCTGCCGGTGTCGAGGCCATCGAAGAGGCTGTCGCGACCGACATCGATGGCGAGTAGCAATCGATACCCATCAATGATTCCGGCGTGCAACTCGCGCCGTTTGAGCGCCCGAACGAGAGCTGTCTTGCAGTGACGTTCGGTCGCTCTGCTATTATTCCCCTTACTCCTGCGGAGTAGGGGGTGTTTGTTGCCCAGATTCGAATTGGGCGATTCTGGCCACTTGGATATTGAAGGGAGGGCGTCTAGTGGTAAAGGCACTCAAGATCGAGATATTCCTGCTGTGCATGATTATTCTTATCGGACTTGCCGTACGAAGCCGTCGCTCCCTGTTCTCGAGCACCCAGCAGCTTTTGTTTAGCATGCTGGGCTACACGTCTGCTGCCTACATTTTCTTCGATATGATCTGGACGCTCTCGGACGGCGTGAGCACTCCTGTAGGCATCACGGCCAACTGGATTTCCAACGCGGTTTCGTTTTCGCTGTTCGCCATCGCGTGCCTCATTTGGTTTTTCTATTCCGAGACGATGCAGGGCTCACGGCTCCTGACCACGCCCTATAGGGTGGTACTTTTAACGTTGCCAACCGCATTGGTGGTCGTTCTGGCATTTACCAGCTACTGGACGCACGCTATGTTCTATATCGATGCGCGGGGCGTATATCGTCGCGGAGCGCTTTATATGATTCAGCCTATCGTTAGCTACTGCTACGTCATATATACGTCCTTGCATGCCTTTATTCAGGCTCGAAAAGTCGAAAGCCTGCAAAAGAAGGCCATTTATCGCACCCTCGCCTTTTTTGCGGTTCCCGCTCTGGTGGGCGGTACCTTTCAGATCGTATACTCGGTGCCTGGCCTTTGTGTCGGCATAATGATTAGCATGTTGCTGCTCTATATCATCTGTCAGGAGCAGCTGATCTCGACCGACCCGTTGACTGGCCTTAACAATCGCAACCGTTTTGAGACCTATATGCTGTCGCTGTTCTCGGGTGCTGATCAGGCCGATGATGTGTATCTGCTTATGATGGACGCCGACGGCTTTAAGCTGATTAACGATCGCTATGGACATGTGGAGGGCGACCATGCTCTCCAGGTCATATCTGCTACGCTCAAAGAGGTCTGCTCGGCGTCTGGTGGTTTTATCGCACGTTATGGCGGCGATGAGTTCGTGGTGCTCCAGAAGGCTGCGGCGGAACAGGACATCATAGACCTGTGTTCGGCGATTAACGACGAGCTCGCTCGTGCCGAGGTGCCGTATGCATTGCGGATGTCCATCGGTTACGCGCGGGTCGGCGATAGTGTTGATACCTGGCAAGACTTACTTCGCGCTGCCGATGCGGAGCTCTACCGCGTCAAGGCCGAGAAAAAGAAAGCCGGCGTCCAGATACGCTAGGAAAAGGGGTGCACGCTTGCGTGCGTGGCGGCCCTCAGCTCACTGATGTACTCCATTAAGCTAAAGTATGTGAATCCTCTCTGCTAAATAAGGGTAGCTCGCTAGGCCTTTTTTGGTTTGTTGACGATGATGATGCCGCCGCAGACCAACAGCAGGGCAACGATGACGGTAACGGGGCTCGTACCGGCGCCCTCGCCGAGCAGCAGCGCGCTCAGCAGCACACCAAAGACCGGGTTCATAAACCCAAAGACCGAGACACGGCTGACGGGGTTGACGGCAAGCAGGCGTGACCACAGCGAGTAGGCGACCGCGGAGATAAGCGCCATATAGACGATGAGCGCGATGGCGGGGGCGATCGCGGTGGGGGAGAGCACGCCGCCCATCAAAAGGCCGATAGCGGTGAGGACCAGGCCACCGACCAAGAACTGCCAGCCGGCAAGCAAAACGCCGTCGTGCTCGCGCGAGAAGACGCCGATCAGGCAGGTCGAAAGGGCGCCCGCGACGGTGGAAGCCAGGATAAAACCCTCGCCGTCGAGCGTAAAGCCAAAGGTGCCGTCCGCGCCCGAAAGGTTGACGAGCGCGACACCGGCAAAGCCCAATACACAGCCGAGTACCTTGGCCGCATCGAGCTTTTCGGTGCGAAACGCCAGGGCGGCAAAGAGGATGGCTAGGAAGTTGGCGCTGGCCTCGATGATGGAGCTCGACATGGCGCTTGCACGGGAGAGACCCAGGTAGAAAAAGAAATACTGGCCGATGGTCTGGAAGAGCGACAGGGTGAGGATAGGTTTGATGTCGCGCGCCTGCGGAACGAGCGGACGGCGCTGCGCCGCGCTCATGCCAACAATGACCAGCGTGCCGGCAAGGGTGAAGCGCAAGCCCGCGAAGAGCAGCTGCGAGGCGCTATCGTGCGCTGGGATGCCAAAGAGCGCATAGCCTAGCTTGATGCAGGGAAAAGCCGACCCCCAGAGCGCGCAGCAAACGAGGCAGCCCAAGATGAGTCCGGGCAGGGTGGCGAGATACGGCTTGCGGCTTTCCATGATGTCCTTCCTACATACGCGAAAAAAAGAACCCGCCGCCGGGAGTGCCGGTGGCGGGTGTTGTTACCCGAGGGGATTGTACCCGATGGGAAAGGTTTAGGCGAAGTAGGCTACGCCGCTCTCAAAGATCGGCATGAACTTATCGCCGGGGACATGCTCGGGCACGTTGCGGTACAGGTTGTCGCCGCGACGCTCGGCGTGGCCCATCTTGCCCAGGACACGGCCGTCGGGGCTCGTGATGCCCTCGATGGCGAGTGCGGAGCCGTTGGGGTTGACGGAAAGATCCATGCTGGGCTTGCCGTCCTCGCCCACGTACTGCGTGGCGACCTGGCCGTTGGCGATGAGCTGGGCGAGTACCTCGTCGTTGGCGACAAAGCGGCCCTCGCCGTGGCTGATGGCGACGGTGTAGGGGTCGTCCAGGCTGCACTGCGACAGCCACGGGGACAGGTTGGACGAGATGCGGGTGCGCACCAGGCGGCTCTGATGGCGACCGATGGTGTTGAACGTCAGCGTGGGCGCATCGGGCGTGGCGTCGACGATGTCGCCGTAGGGCACCAGACCGAGCTTGACCAGGGCCTGGAAGCCGTTGCAAATGCCCAGCATCAGGCCGTCGCGGGCCTTGAGCAGGTCGCGGACTGCCTCGGTGACCTCGGGAGCGCGGAAGAACGCCGTGATGAACTTGGCGGAGCCGTCGGGCTCATCACCGCCCGAGAAGCCGCCGGGGATCATGACGATCTGGCTTGTACGGATGCGGCGGGCAAGCTCGTGGGTGCTCTCGGCGACGGCCTCGGGGGTGAGGTTGTTGATCACGAAGGTGTCGGCCTCGGCACCGGCGGCACGGAAGGCGCGGGCGCTGTCGTACTCGCAGTTGTTGCCGGGGAACACGGGGATGATCACGCGCGGGCGGGCGATCTTGGCGCCGCCGTACACGTGGATATCCTTGGCGCGGAAGTCGATGGTCTCGACCTCGGGGGTCTCGCCGGCGCTGCGGTAGGCGAAGACGCCCTCGATGCCGCTCTCCCAGGCTTCCTGGAGCTCGGCGAGCTCGATGACCTCGGAGCCGGTGTCGATGACATAGCCCTCGACGGTGGTGCCCAGGGGCTCGACGACAACGCCGTCGGCGACCTCGGGCAGCTCGGCGTCCTCGGCGAGCTCGACGATAAAGCTGCCGTAGAGCGGGGTGAAGAGGCTCTCCACGTCCACATCCTCGGCAAGCTCGATGCCGATCTGGTTGCCGACGCACATCTTAAAGAGGCTCTCGGCGCCGCAGCCGTAGCCGGGCGTGGAGACGGCCAGGGCGTCGCCGGTAGCAGTGAGCGCCTCGACGGCGTCAAACGCGGCGAGCAGCTGCTGGGCGTCGGGGCGGTAGTCCTCGCCGTAGGTAGCGGGGGCGATGCGGACGACGCGGTGCGTCAGGCCCTTGAACTCAGGGGAGACGGCGCGCGCCGCGCGGCCCACGGCCACAGCGAAGCTGATCAGAGTCGGCGGAACGTTGAGCTCGCCGGCCTCGTCCTCAAACGAGCCGCTCATGGAATCCTTGCCACCGATGGCGCCGGCACCCAGGTCGACTTGGGCCATGAGGGCGCCCAGGACGGCCGCCGTGGGCTTGCCCCAGCGTTCGGCCTCGGTGCGCAGACGCTCGAAGTACTCCTGGAAGGAGAGATAGGCGCGTTTGTGCTCAAAGCCGGCAGCCACGAGCTTGGCGATGGACTCGACCACGGACAGGTAGGCGCCCGCAAACTGGTCGGCCTCCATCAGATAGGGGTTGAAGCCCCATGCCATGGCGCTTGCCGTGGTAGTCTCGCCGTCCACGGGGAACTTGGCGACCATGGCCGAGCTCGGGGTGAGCTGCGTCTTGCCGCCAAAAGGCATAAGCACGGTTGCGGCACCGATGGTGGAGTCGAAGCGCTCGGAAAGGCCCTTGTTGGAGGCGACGTTGAGGTCGGTGACGAGCGAGGTCATGCGCTCGGCAAGCGTGGTGCCGGCCCAGCTGGGCTGCCACACGCTGCGGGCGCACACGTGGGCGACCTGGTGCTTGGGCGCGCCGTTGGAGTTGAGGAACTCGCGGGATAGGTCGACGATGGCGACACCGTTCCAGGCCATGCGCATGCGCGGCTCGGCGGTAACCTCGGCGATAACGGTCGCCTCCAGGTTCTCCTCGGCGGCGTAGCCCATGAACTCCTCGACGTCACCGTCGGCGACGGCGCAGGCCATACGCTCCTGGGACTCGGAGATGGCGAGCTCGGTGCCGTCCAAGCCGTCGTACTTCTTGGTCACGGTGTCCAGGTCGACATACAGGCCGTCGGCAAGCTCGCCCACGGCGACCGAGACGCCGCCGGCGCCAAAGTCGTTGCAGCGCTTGATCAGACGGCAGGCGTCGCCGCGGCGGAACAGACGCTGCAGCTTGCGCTCGACCGGGGCGTTGCCCTTCTGGACCTCGGCGCCCGAGGTCTCGATGGACTCGGTGTTCTGGGTCTTGGAGGAGCCGGTGGCACCGCCGATGCCGTCACGGCCGGTGCGGCCGCCCAGCAGGATGATCTTGTCGGTGGGGGCGGGGCACTCGCGGCGCACGTGGTTTGCCGGGGTAGCGCCCACGACGGCGCCGACCTCCATACGCTTGGCCACGTAGCCGGGGTGATAGAGCTCGTTGACCTGACCGGTGGCAAGGCCGATCTGGTTGCCGTAGCTGGAGTAGCCGGCGGCAGCAGTGGTCACGAGCTTGCGCTGCGGCAGCTTGCCCTCGAGCGTCTCGGACACGGGGACGGTGGGGTCGCCGGCGCCGGTGACGCGCATAGCCTGGTACACGTAGCTGCGGCCCGAGAGCGGGTCGCGGATGGCGCCGCCCACGCAGGTGGCGGCACCGCCGAAGGGCTCGATCTCGGTCGGGTGGTTGTGGGTCTCGTTCTTAAACAGGAACAACCAGTCCTGGTCCTCGCCGTCGACATCGACCTTCACCTTGACAGTGCAGGCGTTGATCTCCTCGGACTCGTCGACATCGGTCATGACGCCGGTCTTCTTAAGGTACTTGGCGCCGATGGTGCCCATGTCCATGAGGCAGACGGGCTTGGCGTCGCGACCGAGCTCGTGGCGCATCTCCATGTAGCGGTCGAAGGCCTGCTGCACCACGGCGTCGTCGATCGTCACGTCGTCCAGGACGGTGCCGAAGGTGGTGTGGCGGCAGTGGTCGGACCAGTAGGTGTCGATCACGCGGATCTCGGTGATGGTGGGGTCGCGATCCTCATCGCGGAAGTACTGCTGGCAGAAGGCGATGTCCGCCTCGTCCATGGCAAGACCGCGCTCGGAGATAAAGGCGGCAAGGCCGGCCTCATCGAGCTCGCGGAAGCCGTCGAGCACCTCGACGGGCTGGGGCTCGGGGGTCTCCATGTACAGCGTCTCGGGCAGGTCGAGCGAGGCGATGCGCGCCTCGACGGGGTTCACCACGTAGTGCTTGATGGCCTCGATGGCGGCCTCGTCCAAATCGCCCGAGATCATATAGACCTTGGCGGAGCGCACGGCGGGACGCTCGCCCTGGCTGATGAGCTGCACGCACTCGCTGGCGGAGTCGGCGCGCTGGTCAAACTGGCCAGGCAGGAATTCGACGGCAAAGACGGCGCCATCGCTTGCGGGGAGCTCGTCATAGGTCACATCGACCTGGGGCTCGCTAAAGACGGTCGGCACGCAGGAGCGGAAGAGCTCCTCGTCGATGCCCTCGACGTCGTAGCGGTTGATGATCCTCAGGGCCTCGATGCCCTTGATGCCGAGAATCTCGGTCAGCTCGCCCTTGAGCTGCTGAGCCTCGACGTCGAACCCGGGTTTCTTCTCCACGTAGATACGAGAGACCATTGGTTCCTGCCTTCCTGATCGGTTGGGCGTACGGTACGGTATGCGGCAGCGGTCGGTTTACGGGGCAAGCCTCGCGGTCGCCTTGAGCCACATGTTTGTAAACCTCACTATGATACGACAGCACGCGGCGCGTAGAGGACGGCGAGGGTGCTACAGTGAAGCGCAAACAAGAGAAAGGCATCACATGGCATTCGTTTCGCTCGCCATCATCGCGCTCGTGGCCTTTGCGAGCCCCTTCATCGCCTCGGCGATTCCCGGAAAACCCATTCCCGAAACGGTCTTTTTGCTCGTGTTCGGCGCGGTGCTGGGACCCCATATGCTCGACATTATCCATGTAGATGCCGAGGTCTCGCTTGTGTCCGAGCTCGGTCTGGCCTTTTTGTTCCTGCTCGCCGGCTTTGAGATCGACCCCAAGAGCATCACGGGCGTCGAGGGGCGCTACGGCTTGGCGACGTGGGTCGTCACGTTTGGTATCGCCTGGCTTGCCGTGCGCTTTACTCCGTGGTTCTCGGTCAGCCATTTCGACGGTATCGCCGTGACGCTTGCCCTCACTTCGACGGCGCTCGGCACGCTCGTGCCCATCATGCGTGAGCGCTCGCTCACCGGCACGCGCGTGGGCGACTCGATTCTCGCGTATGGCACCTGGGGCGAGCTCGGTCCCGTGCTCGCCATGTCGGTGCTGCTGTCTGCCCGCACCGGCATCCAGACGCTTGTAATCCTTGGCTTGTTTGCGGTGGTCTGCGTGTTGCTGGCCGTGGTCCCAAGCCGCTCCAAGCGCGTCGGCAGCCGCTTCTTTGCGTTTGTCGAGGAACGCGCCGATACCACGTCGCAGACCTTCGTGCGCCTGACGGTGCTCATCCTGGTCACGCTCGTGGCATTCTCCGCCGTCTTTGACCTCGACATCGTGTTGGGTTCTTTTGCCGCCGGCTTTGTCCTGCGCTATATCATCCCCGAGGGCAACCATACGCTCGAGACTAAGCTCGACGGCCTGGCCTACGGCTTTTTGATTCCGGTGTTCTTCGCCGTATCGGGCGCAAAGATCGACCTGACGGCCGTGGCGTCGCGTCCGGGCTTGCTCGCGGGCTTTATCGTGGCGTTGCTGATTATTCGTGCCGTGCCCATCCTCATCTCTATGGGCATTTGTCCTGCGACGCGCGATGTGTCGGCGTATGGTCGCATTACCGTGGCCCTGTACTGCACCACGGCGCTTCCGATCATCGTTGCCGTGACGAGCGTTGCCGTCAACGCGGGCGCGCTGTCGCAAGATATTGCGTCGGTCATGGTTGCCGCCGGTGCCATCACGGTGTTCTTGATGCCGCTGCTCGCGCAGCTCTTCTACCGCGTGGTCGACGCCGCACCGGTCGCTGCCGTGGCAGAGGTTGCCGAGCATCCATCCGATGCGCTTGACATCTTGCGCGCCCATCACGATTTGGCGAGCCTGCTCGCACGCGAGCACGAGCTGCTGACCTCGCATGGACATGGGCGTTCGCTCGACGGCATACCTACCCTTGATTCCATTGCCGACCGCCTCTCGACCGAGGCGGCAAGCGGGCGCATCGATGCCCGTATCGTGGACGCCGCTCATTTGCTGGCCGAGAAGACCTATGGCGACGAGATCGACCCGTCCAAGCTGACTCCGCGTGAGCGCCGCCGCCTGGAGCGCGCCAAGCTCGCCGTGCACGAATACCGCCGCCGCATGCTAGAGCTCTACGCAAGAGAAGAAGCCGAGGACGACGACGGCAAGTAGCAAGGAATACTGGGATACGGTTTCCGCCCAAATAAAAGAAGGCGCGCTGCCTGCAATCGATGCAGACAGCGCGCCTTTTGCGTAGGGCTCTGTAGAAGGCTGGGGCAAAAGCCTGTGACCCTTAGGAGCGGGCGGCTCCGTCGACGGGGAGTACGGCGCCCGTGACGTAGGAGGACATGTCGCTCGCCAGGTAGACGAAGGCGTTGGCGACGTCCTCGGGCTCGCCCATGCGGCCGAGCGGAATGGTGGCGATGATGGGCTTGATGACCTCTTCGGGCAGGTTGGCGACCATGTCGGTCTTGGTCACGCCGGGGGCGACGGCGTTGACGCGAATGCCCATGGGGGCGAGCTCACGCGAGAGCGACTGGACCATGCCGTTGACGGCGAACTTAGACGTGGGGTAGCCGACGCCGGAGGGCTGGCCGTACTTGGCGACCATCGAGCTCGTGGTGGTGATGGTGCCGCCGTGGCCTGCCTCGGTCATAATCTTGGCAGCGGCCTGGTGGCCGTTAAAGACGGCGACGACGTTAAGGTCCATGACCTTTGCGAACTCCTCGGCCGTGTAGTCCAAAAGGGGCGAGCGCTGGGAGATGCCGGCGTTGTTGACGACCGTATCGAGACCGCCCATGTCGGCTGCAGCCTGGGTAAAGGCCTCGGTCACGGCCTCGAGCGAGGTGAGATCGCAGGAACGGCCCCAGACCTTGGCGTCGGGATAGACAGCTGTCAGCTTCTCAACGGCTGCACCGGCAGTCTCCTGGCGCGAGCCAAAGACGGTGACGGCGGCACCCTCCTCGATAAAACGGCAGGCGATGGCATAGCCGATACCGCGCGTGCCTCCGGTGACGATTGCTTTCTTGCCCTCGAGCAACATGGTGCCTCCATTCTTCGGGGGTGGACGTACGCAGCACAGCGTAGCGGTAGCCGGAATCGGCCGCGTTTGCATATCGGTGAACGGTAGCCCGCGTTACCGATGAGCGGCTCGCGCAAATGTGCTCTGCCGTTGTGCTTAGGGCAGGAGACAAAAGGGCTCCCGTCCCACATCGGACGGGAGCCCTCAAAGCGCGTATTGCTAGGCGATTGATGGACTAGTTGGCCATGACGCCTTCGGTCCAGGCCTCGACGTCCTCGATGCGCAGGACGTTGGCGACCTCGGCCACGCAGTCGACGCTGGCAAGCTCGGCGGCGGCAGCCTGGACGTCCTTCTCGAGCGCGCGGTGCGTCAGGAAGATGACCGAGCAGGCATCGCTGACGCCCGACTTGCCGTCCTCGACCTGGTTGATGAGCGAGATCGAGATGTTGTGCTTGGCAAAGATGTCGACCGTCTCGGACAGGGCGCCCACGCGGTCGGCGACCTTCAGGCGCACATAGTACTTGGTCGTGAGCTCGTCCATGGGCTTAAAGGCGAGGTTGTGACCATAGGGCTCAATTTCGGGCAGCGGAGCCACGCCGCGGCTGATCTGCTCGGAGAGCGACAGGATATCGCCCACGACGGCGCTCGCGGTGGGGAAGGAGCCTGCGCCGGCACCGTAGAACATGGTCTCGCCCACGGCGTCGCCTACCACGTAGACGGCGTTCATGGCGCCGTTGACCTTGGCGAGCATGTGGTCGGCGGGGATCAGCGTGGGGTGCACGCGAACATCGACGCCGGCGTCGGTATTGCGGGCGATGCCGAGCAGCTTAATGGTGTAGCCGAGCTCGCGGGCCTGGGCGATGTCCTCGGCGCCGATGGTACGGATACCCTGCTGGTACACATTGTCGGTGGTCACGCGGGTGCCAAAGCCGATGGAGGCGAGGATGGCCGTCTTGCTGGCGGCATCGAAGCCGTCGACGTCGGCGGACGGGTCGGCCTCGGCGTAGCCCTTGGCCTGGGCGTCGGCGAGCACGTCGGCGTAATCGGCACCCTCGGCGTCCATGCGCGACAGGATGTAGTTGGTGGTGCCGTTGAGGATGCCGGCGATGGTCAGGATCTTGTTGCCCACCAGGTCGTGCTCGAGCGTGCTGACGATGGGGATACCGCCGCCGCAGCTGGCCTCGCACTTGATCTGCACGCCGCACGCGCGCGCTTTCTCGGCAAGCGTCTCGACATGGCGGCCGAGCAGGGCCTTGTTGGCGGAGACGACATGCTTGCCGTGCTCAAAAGCGGTGGTGAAGATCTCGGTCGCGGGGTGCTCGCCGCCGATCAGCTCGACGACGATGTCGATGGCGGGGTCGGTGACGACGTCATGCCAGTCGCTCGTAAAGGCCTCGCGCTCAATACCAGCGGCTTCGGCCTGCTCCCAGGCAAGCGCGCAGGCGCGGGTCAGCTTAAGGTCGATGCCGTAGGCGGCCAGGTACTCATCGTGGTGGCTCTTGATCAAGCGGGCCACGCCGCCGCCGACGGTTCCCAGACCGATCAGGCCGACGTTCACGGTGCGCAGGGGTTCGCTCATAGATAGCTCCTTCGTGCATCTGTATGGATGATTGACCAGTTAAGGTTGAGTGCATTCTAGCGTGAACCGGGAGCGCGTGCTTGCCAGGCAATAGGAGCCGCACAAAACGCTACCCCCGTAACGCTGCGGAAACATTGGAAACACGCTCGCTACAAACGAACTCCCGTAACAAACTGTCAACGTTTGGGCCATAAGGTTTGCCCTGTACCGCAAGACGGCCGCACCGCGGCCAGCGAAAAGGGGGACACCATGTTCAACATCAACAGCACGCTCAGCCGTAGGAACTTCCTCGCCGGCGCCGCCGCGCTCGGCAGTACCGTCGCACTTGCCGGTTGCTCCTCGGGTGGTTCGGATGGCGGCTCCGCCGATGAAGACGGCGCATTCAAGATTGGCGTCATCGGTCCTCTGACTGGCGCCGCGGCAACCTATGGCGTCTCGGCCGAGAAGGGCGCTAAGCTCGCTGCCAAGGATTTCTCGACCAAGGGCCTCAAGCTCTCGCTTAAGTCTGAGGACGACGTTGCCGACGGCGAGAAGGCCATCAACGCCTTCAATACCCTGTGCGACTGGGGTATGCAGGCGCTCGTCGGCCCCGTCACCACCGGTGCCGCCGTTGCTGTCTCGGGCGAGATTGCCGATGACATGCTCATGGTCACGCCTTCCGCCTCGTCGCTCGACGTCACCAAGGACAAGACCACGGTCTTCCAGGTTTGCTTCACCGACCCCACCATGGGCACGAGCGCCGCGAAGTTCTTGGCCGAGAAGTACGCGGACGCCAAGATCGCCCTGTTCTATAACTCCGGCGATACGTACAGCTCGGGCGTTGCCGACGCTTTTGCCGAGCAGGCCAAGGAGTCCAAGCTCGATATCGTCGACACCGAGACCTTTAAGGACGACTCTTCCACGAGCTTTACCAACCAGCTGACCAAGGCCAAGCAGGCCGGCGCCACCATGATCTTCGCGCCGATCTACTACACGCCGGCGTCCGTCCTGCTCAAGAACGCCAAGGACATGGGCTATGACATGACGCTCATGGGCACCGACGGCATGGACGGCCTGCTCTCCGTCGAGGGCTTCGACACCTCGCTTGCCGAGGGCGTGCTGCTCATGACGCCGTTCTCCGCCGACGACGAGAAGAACGCCGACTTCGTCAAGGCATATAAGGAGGAGTACGACGAGACCCCTAACCAGTTTGCCGCCGACGCCTACGACTGCGTCCACGCGATCGCCGAGGCTATCGACAAGGCCGGCATCGACACGACGGCCGACGGTGCCGACATCGCCGCCGACCTTGCCAAGGCCATGCGCAAGATCAAGATCGACGGCCTGACCGGCGAGCTCACCTGGAACGACGAGGGCCAGGTCGAGAAGCCCGCTACGGCCTATGTGATTCAGGACGGCAAGTACATCGCCGCCTAAGAGCGTATAAAACGGAACCGGTGAGGCCCTTTTATTCAAGGCGAGGACGCTTGTAACAGAATGGAAACATTACTTTTACACAATAAAGTGGCAGACCTGCATAAAGCGGTAAAAATACGCAGAAATATGGATAAATATCCGAGGCCAAAGAAAAGTTGAAATAATCGCCACTTTTCCCAACTAAAGCGTCTACTATTTTGCGAACGCCGAACACGGCGAAGGATGGCCTGTCGGGTAATCGAAACCCGACGAGAAATGAGAGGAGAGCCGCATGTCGAGCCTCACCGGTAAGTCATTGAACCCTGTTATGAATCGCAGGAGCGTTATCGCGAGCGCAGCAGGTCTGGGGGCGATGTCCATTCTAGCTGGCTGCTCCTCCAACGGCGGCGACAGCGGTTCCGCTTCGAGCGACGCTGCGTTTAAGATCGGTACCATCGGCCCGCTGACCGGTGCAAATGCCTCCTATGGCAAGTCCGTTACTCAGGCCGTCGAGCTTGGCTGCAAGGATTTCTCCACCAAGGAGCTTCCGCTTGCCAGCAAGGCCGAGGACGACCAGGCCGACGGCGAGAAGGCCGTCAACGCCTTTAATAATCTTCTGGACTGGGGTATGCAGGCTCTCGTCGGCCCGACCACCACGGGCGCATCGGTTGCCGTTGCCGCCGAGTGCGGTAAGGACCCCGAGACGTTCATGATCACCCCGTCCGCGTCTTCCGAGGACGTCACCAAGGGCAAGGATTGCGTCTTCCAGGTTTGCTTCACCGACCCCAACCAGGGCGTCAACGCTGCCAAGTTCCTGGCCGAGAAGTATGCGGACGAGAAGTTCGTACTCTTCTATAACTCCGGCGACGCCTATTCTTCGGGCATTGCCGATGCCTTTAAGGCCCAGGCCGCTGAGTCCAAGCTCGAGATCGTTGACGAGGAGACCTTTAAGGACGACTCTTCCACGAGCTTTACCAACCAGCTGACCAAGGCCAAGCAGGCCGGCGCCACCATGATCTTCGCGCCGATCTACTACACGCCGGCGTCCGTCCTGCTCAAGAACGCCAAGGACATGGGCTACGACGTCAAGATGATGGGCTGCGACGGCATGGACGGCATCCTGGGTGTGGAGGGCTTCGACACCTCCCTTGCCGAGGGCCTGCTGCTCATGACCCCGTTCTCCGCCGACGACGAGAAGAACGCCGACTTCGTCAACGCTTACAAGGATAAGTACGGCGATACTCCCGACCAGTTCGCAGCCGACGCCTACGACGGCGTGCACGCTGTGGTCGAGGCTCTCAAGGAGGCCGGCCTGGGCGTCGATGCCGACCCCACCGAGGTTGCCGAGAAGCTGCCCGAGGCTATGCTCAAGATTACCGTTGACGGTCTGACCGGCAAGCTTTCCTGGAACGACAAGGGCCAGGTCCAGAAGGACCCGACTGCGTACGTCATCACCGACGGCAAGTACGTACAGGCCTAATAGGCCGCCTTACATAGAGCGGTTTTGATCCCAAGCAGGGGAGGTTTTGGCCTTCCCTGCTTGCTTGGTATCTAGGGACGATGTAACGTCCCTGTTTCGTACATCAACTGGAAACCTATTCGAAAGGGGGATGTGGAACATGACGGTCTTTATCCAATACCTGGTCAACGGCCTGTCCATGGGCAGCGTCTACGCCATCATCGCGTTGGGCTACACCATGGTCTACGGTATCGCCAAGATGCTGAACTTCGCTCACGGCGATGTCATCATGGTCGGTGCCTATGTCTCGTTCTGCGCCACGTCGTATCTCGGCCTTCCCGGCTGGGCATCTGTAATTCTCTCTTGCGCGGTCTGCACGGTTCTCGGTGTTCTCATCGAGGGCCTCGCCTACAAGCCGCTGCGCCAGGCGGGCCCGCTGGCCGTTCTGATCACGGCCATCGGCGTGTCCTACTTCCTGCAGAACGCCGCGCAGCTCCTGTGGGGCGCCACGCCCAAGAACTTTACTTCGCTTGTCACCTTCCCGGTGCCGGAGTTCTTGGCCAAGTACAACGTGAGCGCCGTCTCGCTCGTCACCATCGTCGCCTGCCTGGTTATCATGGCCGGCCTGGTGTTCTTTACGGGCAAGACCAAGATGGGCAAGGCCATGCGCGCCGTGTCCGAGGACAAGGCCGCCGCTCAGCTCATGGGCATCAACGTCAACCGCACCATCTCGATGACGTTCGCTATCGGCTCTGCCCTTGCCGCCATCGCCGGCGTGCTGCTGTGCTCCTACTCGCCGGTCCTACAGCCCACGACGGGCGCTATGCCCGGTATCAAGGCCTTCGACGCCGCCGTCTTCGGTGGCATCGGCTCCATTCCCGGCGCCTTTGTCGGTGGCATTCTCATCGGCATCATCGAGGCGATGGCGCAGGCCTACATTTCCACGAGCCTTGCCAACTCCATCGTCTTTGGTGTTCTGATCATCGTCCTGCTCGTCAAGCCTGCCGGCCTCTTGGGCAAGTACGTCCCCGAGAAGGTGTAGGTGAGCGTTATGAAGTTTCTTAAAGACAAGCAGACGCGTCACGACTTTGTCACGTACGCCATGTGCATCGTGGCCTTCGCCATCGTGTTCTTTATGCAGTCTAACCACATGATTCCGCGCATGATCGCCGGTCAGCTGGTTCCCATCACGGCCTATATCGTCATGGCCATTTCCCTCAACCTCGTCGTCGGCATCGCGGGCGACTTGTCGCTGGGCCACGCGGGCTTTATGAGCGTCGGTGCCTACACGGGCATCGTCACCGCCGTCGCGCTGGAGAGCGCCGTTCCGTCCGATCCGATGCGTCTGATCATCAGCATTGTGGTCGGCGCTATCGCCGCTGCCATCTTGGGCTTCTTGATTGGTATCCCGGTCCTGCGCCTGAGCGGCGACTATCTGGCCATCGTGACCCTGGCTTTTGGCGAGATCATCAAAGAGATCGTTACCTGCCTCATTGTGGGCGTCGACTCCCGCGGCCTGCACGTGATTTTTAACATCACGGGCAACTCTACGATCGACGACCTGCACCTGCTCGAGGACGGCACCGCCATCATCAAGGGCGCCCAGGGCGCCTCGGGCGTGTCGACGTACTCGACCTTCCTCGCCGGTGCCATCCTGGTCATGGTCGCACTCGTGATCGTGCTCAACCTGGTCCGCAGCCGTACCGGCCGTGCCATTATGGCCGTGCGCGATAACAAGATTGCAGCCGAGTCCGTAGGCATCTCCGTCACCGAGTACCGCATGATCGCCTTCGTGGTTTCCGCTGCCCTCGCCGGTGCTGCCGGAGCTCTCTTCGGCGGTAACTTCTCGCAGCTCTCCGCCACCAAGTTCGACTTCAACACGTCGATCCTCATTCTGGTGTTCGTGGTCCTGGGCGGCCTGGGCAACATGCGCGGTTCCGTCATCGCGGCGGCGTTGCTCACGGTGCTTCCCGAGCTGCTTCGTCAGTTCTCGGACTACCGCATGCTCATCTACGCCATCGTGCTGATCCTGGTCATGATTTTTACCAACAACCCGCAGCTCAAGGCGTTCTTCGGTCGCGTCAAGGACCGCTTTGCTTCCAAGAAGGAGGTGGCAGCCGATGCCCAGTAAATTTGAGTTCAAGAAGGGCAAGATGGTCCCGTATCCTTCTGGCGCCATCGTTCCCGATCGTGACCTGGGCGAGCGCCCTGCACTCGAGTGCATCCACCTGGGCATTGAGTTCGGTGGCCTTAAGGCAGTCGACGACTTTAGCCTGACTATCGGCAAGACCGAGATCGCCGGTCTGATCGGTCCCAACGGCGCCGGCAAGACCACGGTCTTCAACCTGCTCACCAAGGTGTACCAGCCCACGCATGGCACCATCCTGCTCGACGGCGAGGACACCTCGGGCAAGTCGGTCTACCAGGTCAACCGCATGGGTATTGCCCGTACCTTCCAGAACATTCGCCTATTCAACACCATGACGGTGGAGGATAACGTCAAGGTCGGCCTGCATAACCAGGAGCGTTACTCCGGCTTTGAGGGCGTGCTGCGCCTGCCGACGTATTGGAAGCACGAGAAGGCTGCTCACGAGCGCGCCATGGAGCTGCTGTCCATCTTTGATATGGAGCATCTGGCAAACGAGCAGGCCGGATCGCTGCCTTACGGCGCTCAGCGTCGTCTGGAGATCGTCCGCGCGCTTGCCACCAACCCCAAGCTACTGCTGCTCGACGAGCCTGCTGCCGGCATGAACCCGTCCGAGACCGCGGAGCTCATGGAGAACATCGTCAAGATTCGCGACACCTTTGGCATTGCTATCATGCTTATCGAGCATGATATGTCGCTCGTTATGAACATCTGCGAGGGCATCTGCGTGCTCAACTTTGGTAAGGTCATCGCCAAGGGCACGGCAGAGGAAATCCAGAACAACGACGCTGTTATTGAGGCATATCTGGGCAAGCAGGATAAGGGGGAGAACTAAATGGCAGAGCCGATGCTTTCCGTCTACAACATCAACGTCTGGTACGGCGCCATCCACGCCATTAAGGACATCTCCTTTAACGTTAACGAGGGCGAGATCGTGGCCTTGATTGGCGCCAACGGTGCCGGCAAGTCCACAACGCTCAAGACCGTCTCGGGCCTGCTGCGTTCCAAGACCGGTTCCATCAAGTTTATGGGCGAGGACATTACTCATACGCCCGCTGATAAGCTGGTTGGTAAGGGCCTGGCTCAGGTTCCCGAGGGTCGTCGCGCCTTTTTGCAGATGACGGTCGAGGAGAACCTGGAGATGGGTGCCTATACGCAGCCCAAGTCCACGGTGGCTCCGGGCCTGGAGCGCGTCTACGAGCAGTTCCCGCGCCTGAAGGAACGTCGTCGCCAGGTCGCCGGCACCCTTTCGGGCGGCGAGCAGCAGATGCTCGTTATGGGGCGCGCCCTTATGAGTAACCCCAAACTGCTTATGCTCGACGAACCTTCCATGGGTCTGGCGCCGATTCTGATTGAACAGATCTTCCAGATTGTCGAGGACCTTCACAAGGCCGGCACCACGGTGCTTCTGGTCGAGCAAAACGCGCAGATGGCGCTTTCCATCGCCACACGCGGTTACGTGCTCGAGACCGGCAAGATCACCATGACCGGCACCGGCCAAGAGCTCCTGCATGACGACAACGTCCGCAAAGCCTATCTTGGTGGTTAATCCATTCAACAAAGGGGCGCTGACTATCCCGGTCAGCGCCCCTTTTTAAGTTGCGGTGAAATAGGGACTAAATGAAGGCTCTAGACGCCAAAACAGTCCCTATTCCACCGCAACTTCATTGGGGCGTGCGACGATGACCTTCCCAAATTAGCACCCCTGCACCAAGCCAAGGCCCCGTTCCGGAATGTGTCGGAACGGGGCCTTGGTGGTTGGGGGCTATTGGGTTTTGTTCGCTAGTCTACCTTTTGTCCGCATGTGGGGCAGAACTGGGCTTCGGGTACGAGCGGGGTCCCGCAGTGACGACAGAAGCGGACGGGCTCGGCCGGAGCTGCCGATGCCGTCGGAATCGCAGGTGCTGCGGGTGGAACGGCGTTCTGCTGGGCACGCTTCTGACGACGACGCTGCTTACGCTGAGGTTTAGGCGCTGCGGCTACTGCACCGTTCGCGGCCTTCGCGCGCTTCTTGCGGATGCAAAGAATAACGATCGCGCCACCGATGATGAGGACGATCGCCACGCCACCGCCAATAACAAACGGCAGGTGAGTCTGGACAAAGTAGAGAATATCCTCAGGCAGCGAATGGGGAATGTTCGACCTGTAGATGTTCACATGAAGCGTGGTGGGGTCGTCCTCCTCGGAATAGGCTGCCAATATCTTGCGATCGCCATTTATGAAATAAAGACTGTACCAATGAGAATTAAACTCGCTCTTAGCCCCGGTTTTTGCATCGATTAGACACATTGAGGACTTGTCATCGTCTGAGTATTTCCCAAGAAGGATGCTGCCATCATGTGAAATGTCACTGAGGTACCCATCGCCGAAAGGAAAAGCGATTGAGCCGATTATCTCGTTGTCATTTAAATCGTAAACACTAAGATTCGCATCCTCTTCATTTAAATAGTAATCGCCGTCATCTTCTTCAAAAAGATCGTTCGAGCCCTTCTTTGTATAGACGGAATAGAACTCCGACGATGTTGATGAATAGAGCCAATCAGGGGCGTGCTCGTCATCGTTGAAAAGAACGCTCATATTTCCATCGCGGTCGGCTTCGATTAATGCGGTTTCGCTCTGAAGATAAACATCATCCGAATTCACGCTGGACCAAACATAGTCAATCTCTGAAGACCTATCGTCTTTCTTCACGCTGGCAGTCTTTAATTCCGTTGACCCCGTGTCGCAATTGAAAACCCTAAGCGCGACAACGCCGTCTTTGGTATTGTCCTGTAGGGCATACAGACGGCTCATGTCTTTTGAGTAACAGTACGAAGAGTCATCTTTATTTGATTGATATGTCTGGATCAGTTTGTCGGATTTAAGATCATAGATTTCGATTTTTTTAAGCTCAGATTCATTGTCATAGTGACTGACGGCCGCTCTTTTTCCGTCGTAAGAGACGGTTGCACCGGTGTAGGCATATTTGGCCGAAGTGATGGGATGGGCTGTTTGGGAATGATTTTCTGGAGAGAATACGACCAAATTATTGCCGTCTTGCCAGTAGAGCTGATTGCTGGATGTGGGGCATGCTGATCCAAGGCTTTTGTCCGGGATGGCAACTGGGCTTGCACTGCCGTCTTTAAAATTGATGAGGGTTATGCTCTTTAAGTTGTAACCGTCATCCTCATCGTAATCGTAATCGTATAAATAGCCGAACTTTGAATCGTCGCTTGTGCTGACATACGAGTTATCGCTGCTGACCTTAAAGCTATACGACTTCTCAAGTTCAGGCGTTGGTACGCTGCCGCCGGCTAATGCTGCGGGAGGGGCTGCGAACGGAGACAAGGCCGCGATCAGGCCGATGGCGACTGCTGCGATCCTTCCGCTCTTTTGGATGCTCTTAAACATGGCAATCCTTTCCTCTGGATACGAATGTCGATACTGCCATGGTTGCCTAAGATTCGCGAATCATGTTGCGCAACATTCACCATCGGCAACATTTTTCGGCCAGCCGCGCCGTTCCCAAGGAATCATTCTGAGTTGCGGTGAAATAGGGACTGAATACGGGCCCCAGACGCCAAAACAGTCCCTATTCCACCGCAACTTCATGGGGATGTGTGACAATGCCCGTCGGAAAACATCTGCTGTCTTTGGGGGCCTATCTATGCTGTACGAGTTTTGTGCCGAGAACTTTGAGCGAGTGCCGGCGGCCATCGAGGCTGGTGCGAGGCGCATTGAGCTGTGTGACAACCTCGCCGTCGGTGGCACCACGCCTTCCGCCGGCGTTATTAGCGCTACAGTCAGTTACGCTCACGAGCATGACGCGCGAGTGATGTGCATGATTCGTCCGCGTGGTGGCGACTTTCATTACAACCAGGACGAGCTGCGCATGATGGAGATGGACCTGGGCCTTGCTGTGAGCGCCGGCGTTGACGGCCTGGTCTTTGGCTGCTGCAAACCTTGTGCCAGCGGATGGGCGCTCGACGAGCTTACGTTGGGCGCCCTCGTGATGGCCGCGGGCTGCGCGACCGAAGAGTGCAAGCGCGGGCCCATCGATATTACCTTCCACATGGCATTTGACCAGCTCTCGCCCGAGGCTCAGCTCGATGCGATTGATACACTTGCCGACTGCGGCGTCACGCGCATTCTGACGCACGGTGGTGCTGCCGGTACGCCGATCGAGGACAACTTCGAAAACCTGGCTCGTTTAATCGAGTATGCGGGCGATCGTTTGACCATCCTTCCCGGCGGCGGCATCGCTGCGGCAAACCGTGATACGGTCGCGGCGGCGCTAGGCGTCTCCGAGCTCCATGGCACCAAGATCGTGCCGCTGGAGGTATAACCCGTGGCGCTGGTATTTGACGTTCAGCGGGCGAGCGGCAAGCCCGACGACAACCGCCGCCCCGGTACCGCGTGCCCCTTTTGCGACACGGAGGGGCTCGCCAACATCATCCGGCGCGATGGTGACTGTATCTGGCTCGAGAATAAGTTCAAGACCTTGCGGGCCACCCGTCAGACCGTATTGATCGAGTCGGCCAATCACGACGCCGACCTGGTGACCTATGAACCGGATGAGCTGCATCATGTGATGAGGTTTGCCCTGGGCTGTTGGCAGCAGATGATCGATTCCCAGCAGTACCGCAGTGTGCTCATGTACAAGAACAAAGGCCCGCTTTCGGGCGGCAGCCTCGTCCATCCGCATATGCAGATTGTGGGCTTGGAACAGGAGGACGGCTATGCGGCGCTGACCTCGGCAAATTTTGAAGGCATCGATGTTTGGCGGCGGGGGAGGGTCGCGGTCAACATCTCAACCGAGCCGATTATGGGATTCTTTGAGGTCAACGTCTCGGCTCCACAGGGAATCGCCGCCAGCGACGACGCCCGCGACCAAGCCGAGGTGGACCTGTTTGCCGATGCGATTCAGGTGACCCTGCGCTATATCCTGCACGAGCACCACGGCGGTCGCGCGGAGTCGTACAACTTGTTCTTCTACCACATGGACGGCCGGACCATTGCCAAGGCGCTGCCGCGTTGGGTGGTTTCGCCCTACTTTGTCGGCTATCGTTTGGCCCAGGTCAATGCCGAGACCACGCTCGATATCGATGCTGAGCGCCTACGCGCGCATCTGGAAACGCTCGTATAGCAAGGCTAACACCCGCGCAATGCGGACAGTCTAGCGTGCCATTGCGTCGCGCCCGGCCTTGACCTGCTTGCGCTGTTTGGCGCGCTCCTCGCCGGTTAGGCGCTCAAAGAGATGCCCGATAATCGAGGCCAGCACCTGCTGAAACAGCGTGCCGCACATGACGGGGAACACGACCTCGCCGGGAAAATACTGCGTGGCGATGACGGCGCCCGAAGAGATGTTACGCATGCCGCAGGTAAAGCACATGGTGGTCGTCTCGCTATACGGCAGATGCAGGGCACGTGCGACCAGGATGCCGATGATAAAGCCACTGATGGCGAAGATCAAAATAAAGAGGGCGACTTCCAGACGCACCGCGTTCATGTGCAGCACGTACTCGCTCATGGCGGTGGAGTTGGACGCGATGACACCCATCATCATGAACTTGCAGGCGGGCGAAAGCGTGGGGGAGAGCTTCTCGTGTCCCCATCCACGCGTGAGCTCGTTGATCACGATGCCGAGCACGGCGGGGATGGCGATCATAAAGGCCATGTTCTGCATCATGCTCGGAACATCGATTGCGACGGTGGCGCCCAGCAGGAGCTTGAGCGTAAGAGGAATCGTCACAGGTGAGATGACCGAGGACGTCAGGATGATGGTGAGCGCGAGCGGGCCGTTGCCGCCGAACATGCTAATCCACATAAAAGCGGTGACTGCCACGGGTACGCTGTACTCGAGCACGATGCCGCAGACAAGGTTGGGGTTGGAGCCAAAGAACAGCGATCCTATGGCATAGGCTGCGATAGGGATAAGCACCGCCGAGACGAGCAGCGCCAAAATCAGGTGCAGCGGACGGCGGAACACCTCAACTACCTGGTGAAAGGTGTTGCTGAGCGCACCCTGAAACGTCATAAAGGCAAACAAGGTGGGAACGATGGGCTTGAGAACACCGATCTGCTGAGGAAAGAGCACGCCGAGCGCCACGCAAATCGGAACGATGATCTGCATGTGCCCCGCGAGAAATTTGCCCAGTCCAACCCATTGCTTCATATGCTCTTGTGACTCCCTTTGCTCGTGAATCCGGTTTGAATGGATATGCTAGACGCTCGCATGCGTCCGCGCGTCAGAAACGCACGATTGTTTCGAGGCTATTACCGTCATCGTTTACCGAAACCACGGCGTGCTGCGAGGTTCTGCGTCCGTGCCGCACGGTATAATAAATCCGTTCAACAGATCTGCCTGCCGAAGCGGGCATACACAGAGGACTCATCGCTATGAACCGTGAGAGGTATCGCGGCGACCTGCCCCTATCGGGGGTGGGCGCCTATGTCATCGCTTAAGACGACGCATCGCTGGGCGGTCGCTCAGCAAAACCCCGAGCTCGAAAAGGAGCTTTCGGCTGGTCTGGGCATACCCGGGCTGGTGGCGCGCATTATGGTTGCGCACGGCATTACATCCATCGAGGAAGGTCAGCTGTTTTTGACGCCTTCACTCGATCGCGACTGGGCCGACCCACTCATTATCCCGGGCATGTCGGTCGTTGCCGACCGCGTCGAGCGTGCTATTCACAACCACGAGCACATCGCGGTCTTTGGCGATTTTGACGTTGACGGTATTACGTCGACCTGCCTGTTGACCGAGGCGCTGCGCACGTTTGGCGCCGATGTCACGCCGTTTATTCCGCATCGCTTTGACGAGGGCTACGGTCTTTCGCGCGCGGCGCTCGACCGCGTTAACGAGCTCGCTCGCCCCCAGCTGATCGTGACCGTCGATAACGGCATTGCCGCCAAGGAAGAGGTCTCCTATCTGGAGAGCCTGGGGATCGATTTGGTGGTCACGGACCATCATGAGCCGTCCGACCAGGTGCCGCAGGGCGTGCCCCTGACCGACCCAAAGCTCGAGGACGAGGGTCCCTCGCGCGAGCTTGCCGGTGCCGGCGTGGCGCTCAAGCTGGTGCAGGTCCTGGGCGAGCGTCTGGGCAAGCCGTCGTATTGGCGTTCGCTGATCGAGGTCGCGGCGCTGGGTACCGTGTCCGACATGATGCCGCTGACGCCCGAGAACCGCGCGCTGGTCGCCGAAGGCATCCAGCAGATGCGCGTGACCGCCCGTCCTGGCTATATCGCGCTGGCCGCACTTGCCAAGGCCGACCTTTCTACCATTACGGCCGATGGCCTGTCGTTTTCGCTCATTCCCCGTTTGAACGCCGCCGGCCGCATGGCCGATCCCAAGCTGGCGCTCGACCTGCTGCTTGCCCGCGATCCTATCGAGGCAAGCGCTCTGGCGGCCGAGCTCGAGGAGATCAATCGCCAACGCCGTGAGATCGAGGCGGAGCTCACACGCGATGCCATGGCAAAGGTCGAGGAGACCTATGATGGCGGTCGCGCAATCGTCGTGGGTGGCGAGGGCTGGCACGAGGGCGTCAAGGGTATCGTGGCGAGCCGCCTGACCAACCGTTACCACGTGCCGGCGTTGCTGTTCTCGATCGAAGGCGGTATCGCGCGCGGTTCGGGTCGCTCGGTGGGCAAGGTCAACCTGTTCGACGCCGTAGAACGCTGCTCCGATCTGCTGATTCGTCGCGGCGGGCATGCGGGTGCGGTGGGCGTGACCATCGAGGCGTCCAAGCTCGACGAGTTCCGTCGTCGCCTTTCCGCCGTGCTGTCCGAGCTTCCCGCCGAGGACTTTGAGGACACCGACGAGGTTGCTGCCACCGTCGACCTCTCCGAGCTGAATATCGAGACCATCGAGCAGATCTCCCGTCTTGAGCCGTTTGGCCAGGGCAACAAGGTGCCGCTGTTGGCGGCCGAGGGCGTGACAATGTGCGATCGCGCCGTGGTGGGCAAAACCGGCGAGCACATGCGCTTCGTGGCGACCGATGGCGCCGCGAGCGTGCCGGCCATTATGTTCCGCGTGCCGCAGATCGACAGGCTTATCAATTGCGACAGCGCCGTCGATTTGGTGTTCGAGGCCGTGGCCGAGCATTGGCAAGGTCGCGTAAAGCCAAAGCTCATGATCAAGGATGTCTTGGTCCGCGATACCACGGTACCCAGCGTTGACGACCCGGCATGTGAGCTTCGCCGCGGCGTGCAACCGGCGGATTCTGGCCCGCGCCTGGAGTCGCGTAAACGCGAGACGCTCGCCCAGCTTTCCTATACCGAGCTGACGCGCTCGCTTATCCATAGCTTTATCGGTTCGAACCGGCCGCACCGCGCGCAGGTCGAGGCACTCGATGCCCTGGCCGATCACCAAAGTGTTCTGGCCGTCATGGGAACGGGGCGCGGCAAGTCTCTTATCTTCCATGTGCATGCCGCGCGCGAGGCGGTTCTTCGCGGGCGTGCGAGCATCTTTGTCTATCCGCTGCGCGCGCTCGTTGCCGACCAGGCCTATCACCTCTCGTCGACGATGGCCGCGCTCGGCATTGGCGTAGGCGTGCTGACCGGCGAGACCGTGGAGGCGGCGCGCGATGACGTGTTTGCCGGCTTGGCTTCGGGCCGCACCGGCATCGTGCTCACGACGCCCGAGTTCCTGTCCATTCACCGCGACCGCTTTGCGCGTTCGGGGCGCATCGGTTTTGTCGTTATCGATGAGGCGCATCATGCCGGTCTTGCCAAGGGCGGCGACCGCAGCGCCTATCTCGACATGCCCGATATCCTCAAGGCCCTGGGCGACCCGGTCGTTCTGGCCGCGACTGCCACCGCAACGGCTCCGGTTGTGGCCGAGCTCGCCCGCGTGCTACCGATTACCCGCACGGTGGTCGACGAGACGGTGCGCGAGAACTTGCAGCTCGAGGATGACCGAGATCTTGCGAGCCGCGAGAACCGCCTGGTGTCAATCGTGGCAACGGGGGAGAAGACCGTCATCTACGTCAACTCGCGCGACCAGTCCGTGGCGCTTGCTAAGACGCTGCGCAAGCGGGTACCCGATTGCGCGACCCGCATCGCGTTCTATAACGCGGGGCTTGCGCGCTCCGATCGTCGCCGTGTGGAGGAGGCGTTCCGAGACGGAAGCCTTAGCTGCATCGTTTCGACCTCTGCCTTTGGCGAGGGCGTGAACCTGCCCGATATCCGCCATGTCGTGCTCTACCACATGCCGTTTGGCGCCATCGAGTTCAGCCAGATGAGCGGTCGTGCCGGCCGCGACGGCCAGCCCGCCGTGATCCACCTGCTCTATTCGTCGCGTGACGCCCGCATTAACGAGCGCCTGCTCGATTGCTATGCGCCCGAGCGCGACGAGCTCGTCACGCTCTATCGAGCGCTGCAGACTATGTGGCGCTCCAACCGCGGCAAGACCGGAGACGACTCGTTTAGTGCGAGCGATATCGACATCGCGCAGATGTGTCTTGCCATCGACGCGCGCACGCCGGTCGACGAGCGCTCGGTGGCAAGCGGTCTGGGAATCTTCGAAGAGCTTGGTTTCTGTCGCGTTTCGGGGTTTGACGACACCCGTCGCATCGCGATGGCAGAAAACCCCGGCCGTGTGCAATTGAGCAGGTCAATCCGCTATTTGGAGGGTCTGCGCTCGCGCATGGAGTTCTCGGCTTTCCGGAGCTGGGCGCTCGATTCGTGCGCTTCTGATATGCTAGCCAAAGTTAACCGCCCGATCGTACCGCGGGCCTAGGGGAAGGGGACCTCGATGGATGCCGCAGCCCGTACCGCCCATGATTCCACCCTCCAGCCGTTCTCGGAGATGGAGCACTATAAGCATGCCGATGAGCTGCCGCCCGAGATTATGGCGGACAGCTACGACAAGCTGGAGCGCCTGTGCCTCAAATATATGAATGAGGACGACTTCTCTAAGGTGGAGCAGGCCTATTGCTTTGCCGCCGAGAAGCACTGCAACCAAAAGCGGCGCTCGGGTGAGATGTACATCAACCATCCCGTCGAGGTGGCCATCATTTTGGCCGACCTCAAGATGGACTGCGATGTGGTGTGCGCCGCGCTGCTGCACGATACCGTCGAGGATACCGAGACCTCACTTGCCGATGTTTCCGGCCTGTTTGGCGATACGGTGGCCGAGCTCGTCGATGGCGTGACCAAGCTCACCAACATTGAAGTCGATAGCATGGACGAGAAGCAGGCGCTTACGCTGCGCAAGATGTTCCTCGCCATGTCCAAGGACATCCGCGTCATCATCGTTAAACTTGCCGATCGTCTGCACAACATGCGAACGCTGGCAGCCCTGCGCGAGGATCGTCGCCTGTTTAAGGCTCGCGAGACCATGGACGTGTACGCGCCCTTGGCCGACCGCCTGGGCATGAGCTCTATTAAGTGGGAGCTCGAGGACCTGTCGTTCTTCTACTTGGAGCCCGACGCCTACCAGCGCATCGCACGCATGGTGGCGGAGTCGCGTGAGGTTCGCGAGCGTTATCTGGCCGAGACCATCAAGACGCTCACCGACGAGCTCAACCGTATTGGCTTGGAGGGCTTCCAGATCAACGGTCGTTCCAAGCACTATTGGTCTATCTACCAAAAGATGAAGCGCAAGGGCAAGGAATTCTCCGAGATCTACGACCTGGTGGCGCTGCGCGTCATCACGCATTCGGTGCGCGACTGCTACTCCACGCTCGGCGCGGTGCACACGCTGTGGCACCCCATGCCCGGTCGCTTTAAAGACTATATCGCCATGCCCAAGGTCAATAACTACCAGTCGCTCCACACGACAGTTATCGGCCCTACGGCCCGACCGCTCGAGATTCAGATTCGAACCTACGAGATGCACGAGCAGGCCGAGTACGGCATCGCCGCCCACTGGCTGTATAAAAAGTCGGGTGGATCGTCTGCCTCCAAGACCAACGACGCCCAGCGCCTGGACGACCAGATCAACTGGCTCAAGCACTCGCTCGATTGGGCTGCCTCCGACGAGATCACCGATGCCAAGGAGTACCTGCATTCGCTGAAGGTCGACCTGTTCGATCAGGAGATCTTTGTCTTTACGCCCAAGGGCGAGGTCATGGCGCTTCGTGCCGGATCCACCCCGCTCGACTTTGCCTACGCCGTCCACACCGAGGTCGGCAACCACTGCGTGGGCGCCAAGATCAACGGTGCCGTGGCCCCGCTCACGCACGAGATCAAGACGGGCGACCGTGTCGAGATTCTGACCAACAAGAGCTCAAAGCCGTCGCGTGACTGGCTCAAGATCGTCAAGACGCCTTCGGCCAAGTCCAAGATCCGCCGCTACTTTGCCGCCGCGACTAAGGACGACGACGCTGCCGCCGGTCGCGACGTGCTGGCCAAGGACCTGCGCAAGCGCGGGTACGGCATTTCCACGCCGCGCTCGACGCGTGCGCTCAATGCCGTGGCGGAGCAGCTGAACTTTAAGCAGCTCGAGGACCTGTTTGCGGCCGTCGGTGCCGGTAAGGTCGCCCCGCGTGCCGTAGGCAACAAGGTCGAGCAGATCTTGGATCCCAAGCCCGAGGAGCAGCTCACCAAGGCCGAGGCCATCGCCGAGGTCGTGAAACAGCCTGCCCGCGGCTCCAACCGCAAACCGCAAAAGCGCGGCAAGAGCGCGAGCAACGGCATCATCGTCAAGGGCGAGAGCAACAGCGGCCTGCTGGTGCGTCTGGCGCACTGCTGCAATCCCGTGACGGGCGACGATATCGTCGGCTTCATCACGCGCGGCCGTGGCGTCTCGGTGCACCGCGCCAACTGCCCCAACGTCAAGGGCCTTATGGAGCATCCCGAGCGCATGATTGACGTGGCGTGGGACGGCGCCGCCGACACCCTCTTCCAGGTCGAGATCGTGGTCGAGTGCCTGGACCGCATGGGCCTGCTTAAGGACGTCACCATTGCGATTGGCGATGCCGGCGGCAACATTCTTTCGGCCGCCACGTCGACCAACCGCGAGGGCATTGCGACCCTGCGCTTTATGGTCGAGATCTCGGACGCGAGCGGCTTGGATCCGCTGCTGGCCTCCATCAGCGGCGTCGACTCGGTCTACGACGCGCGCCGTCTGATGCCCGGCGAGGGTGGAGCCCAGCTTAAGCGCCGCGTTTAGTCGCGACGAACGTGCCACATTATCGATATTCGCTACACTCGAGGCATCGTTTGATGCCTCGAGTTCTATAGAGAGGAGAGGGACATGAGTACTGTGTCCTTGGATTTAACTCCCAAGGGATCGGTCAAGATCGAGACGCTCGTAAACGGTCCCATTCAGACCAATAGCTATGCTCTTATCTCGGACAATGAGTGCGTGATTATCGACCCCGCATGGGAAGGCGAGCGCCTGGTGGAGCATATTCGAGCCGAACATCCCGGCGTACGCGTGCTTGGCGCCGTATGCACTCATGGCCATGCCGATCATGTTGGTGGTGTTGCCGGCGTGCGAACCACCGTTGGCGAGGGCTGCCAGTATGAGCTGTGTGCTAAGGATGTGGCGGTGCCGCATGCGAACATCGAGGAACAGCGAGCTATGTGGGGCATTGAGACGCCCGATCCGGGCGAGCCGACGTGCCTGCTCGCCGAGGGCGATGCTATCGAGGTGGGCGATATCTGCCTGCAGGTGATCGAGACACCAGGGCATACGCCGGGCGGGGTCGTCTTGTTCGCCGCCACCGAGCAGGGAAGCATCGCCTTTGTTGGCGACACCCTGTTCCCGGGCAGCCACGGCCGCACCGATCTTGCCGGTGGCGACGAGGCGGCGATTCTGCGCTCGCTCTCCAAGCTCGCCCGGCTTCTTCCACCCGATACCGTTTGCCTAGCCGGGCATGGCGATTCGACCACCATGGCACGCGAGCTCATGCAGAACCCTTTCATGCAGGTGTAACTTTATAGTCAGCTTCTAAAGCACGAGAAGCGTCCAAACGTCAAGCTATTTTTCCCCAACGGGTCAATTTCGTAGGGCAAACGGTCAAAAAAGTCTGTTTGGACGATATTCGTGAACAAACGAACGTTTATGCTCGGGTGCGCCGTGGTAAAATCACAGGCGTTATCGGAGCAACCTTACAGGAGGTTTCTTTTATGCTCGTCAACGCAGCAGACATGCTCAAGAAGGCCGAGGCCGGCAAGTACGCTCTCGGTGCCTTCAACACCAACAACCTCGAGTGGACCCTGGCTATTCTCCAGGCCGCCGAGGAGGCCAAGTCTCCGCTGATCCTTCAGTGCACCGCTGGTGCCGCTAAGTGGATGGGCGGTTTCAAGGTCTGCGCCGACATGGTCAAGGCTGCCGTCGAGGCCACGGGCGTTACCGTTCCCGTCGCCCTTCACCTCGATCACGGTTCTTACGAGGACTGCTTCAAGTGCATCGAGGCCGGCTTCACGTCCATCATGTATGACGGCTCTCACGAGGAGACCTTCCAGCTTAACCTCGACCGCACCAAGGAGCTCGTTGAGCTTGCCCACTCCAAGGGCATGTCCATCGAGGCCGAGGTCGGCGGCATCGGCGGCACCGAGGACGGCGTGACCTCCAACGGCGAGCTCGCTGACCCCGCTGAGTGCAAGCAGATTGCGGACCTGGGCGTTGACTTCCTCGCCTGCGGCATCGGCAACATTCACGGCGTGTATCCCGCCGACTGGGCCGGCCTTTCCTTCGAGCGTCTTGGCGAGATCAAGGCCGAGACCGGCGACCTGCCCCTCGTTCTGCACGGTGGCACCGGCATCCCCGAGGATCAGATCAAGAAGGCCATCTCCCTGGGCATCTCCAAGATCAACGTCAACACCGACCTGCAGCTCGTCTTCGCCAAGGGCGTCCGCGAGTACATCGAGGCTGGCAAGGATCAGCAGGGCAAGGGCTTTGACCCCCGCAAGCTCCTCAAGCCTGGTCGCGACAACATCGTTGCCCGCACCAAGGAGCTCATGGAGGAGTTTGGCTCCGTCAACAAGGCGTAAGCGTCGCTAAACTTCCCACCGGAAGCCCCGTCTCCCTACACTGTTTCCTTTGCGCTCACCTGGCTTCGCCAGAAGTCGCGCCAAGGAAACAGTTCCGGGAGACGGGGCTTCCTTCGTTTAACGCCGCGGGGTTACGAGGCTGAGATAATTTAATAGATACCGTTTACCGGTGTTGAGGGCTCCTTTATTGGGGCTTTCTTTTTATCTCGCTACAATGTGCTTCAAGAGTTCTAATGACTTGGAGTTTGGTATGGCTGTTATTGATGTGCTGCCTTCGGATGGGAAGGTCATTGACGAGGGTCCTGTTGGTTGCTCTGTTGATGTTTGTTGTGATGATTTTCGTCATCTCGATATTGGTCTGCCGCCCGAGATTCTTCGTCTTAAGGATGCCGGGTATTTGACGCAGGCTGTTGCTGCCTGCGATCGCCTTTTGGAGCAGAATCCTGAGCCTTCGCTGGCTGCTTGTGTTCGTGCCGAGCGGTATCGCATGCTCGAGACGCCGCTTCATTTTTCGGTGTCGCGTGATCGGGCCATTGCGATGATTCGCGAGGAATGGCCAGAGTTTACCGAAGAGCAGTTTGATGACCTGATTAATCGTAAGCGTATCGATTGGCGCTTTATCGATGGCGAGCTGTTCGTACTCGACAACTTCCTCGATTCGCTTCGCGTGTACCCCAAGGAGGTTCCGGGCCTGCGTCCCGATTCTACGGACGGTATAGCACTGCGTAACCAGATGCTCAGGGAGATGGAGTCGCAAAACGGGTTGACTCGTGCCATCACGCTTAAGTCATCCGTGTCTGTCCCCGGGGCTCTGAAGGGAGAAGCTGTTTGCGCGTGGCTACCCGTTGCCGCCGCCTGTCGTCAACAGTCTCATATCGAGGTTCTTGATATGACGTCGGGGGGTACCGTTGCCTCTGAAAATGTTTCAGCTCGTACTGCCTCTTGGACATCTTCGACTGAACATTCATTCTCGGTGACCTATCGCTATCACATCGATGCCGCCTATTGCGATATCTATGGTGGCGCGCTCCCATCGCATACGTGCATGGACACGCCGTTGCCCGAGGACACTTCCGAGGACCGTCCGCACATTGCGTTTACGCCGTACCTGCGACAGTTGACGGAGCGTGTTATTGACGGGCTCGAGGATCCGCTCGATCGCGCTCGTGCTATCTATGATTACCTGACGCAACATATCGACTATCGCTATCAGCCACCGTACCTGCTTTTGGGATCTATTGCCGACGACTGTGCGCATTCGCTCCGCGGCGATTGCGGCGTTATGGCGCTCACGTTTATCACCATGTGTCGCATCGCGGGGGTGCCTGCTCGTTGGCAGAGCGGCCTATATGTTGCGCCCGATTCGGTGGGACCGCACGATTGGGCTGAGTTCTATACGCCACAGGCCGGTTGGCTTAACGCCGACGTATCGTTTGGTTCCTCGGCACGCAGGATGGGGGAGGAGTGGCGTCGTCGTCACTACTTTGGCAATCTCGACCCGTGGCGTATGGTGGCCAACAATCGATTCCAGGCTGAATTTGTGCCTGCTTTCGATGGCATGCGCGAGGATCCCTATGACAACCAGATGGGCGAGGCCTCGGTTGACGGACGTGGATGTCGTAAGCGGGAGATGTTGCGCAAGGTCGAGCTTATCGAAATGCTCGAAGTTCCATTTTCGGACTAATCAACAGAAAGCTGTGATAAACTAACTCACGCATTACGTGCCCGAGTGGCGGAATTGGCAGACGCAGTGGACTCAAAATCCACCGTTGGCAACAACGTGCGAGTTCGAGTCTCGCCTCGGGCACCATACATGCAAGTGAGCGTTCAAGGGGGTCAAGGACCCCTTTTTCGTGCCGAACTCGCGTGAGCGCGCGGAGCGTTAAGCAAACAGACCTGTGGCCTGTTTGTAGCGGAGCGTGGCGAGGGCGCCATGCGCCCGAAGCCCGGGGCTTCGCGAAGCGAAGTCCCTTCGAGTCTCGCCTCGGGCACCATACATGCACCTGCGCTTCAAGGGGGGTCAAGGCCCCTTTTTCGTGTACGTAATGTGATAGCGCGCGGTACGTGTTATTATTCGCAAGGCGTTGTTCCCGCAATGCCCTAAAGAGGAACCCGAGGGTTCCCACCTTTTGGCGCCAATGAGCAGCTGACTGGTCATACAACTTAGATTCCCTTCCTCATACCGAGGATGTCTATGTGTACGACCTGGTTGCAAAGAAGCGCCGGGTTATTTTTTTATGAATGGAGGTAGGGAAAATAGCTAAGTCTGATGACACCCGCATCAACGACGAGATCACTGCATCTTCGTGCCGTTTGATTGGCGTCGATGGCTCTCAGCTCGGCCTGTTCGCCATCCGCGATGCCCAGCGCGTCGCTGACGATCAGGGTCTCGACCTGGTCGAGATCGCTCCCAACGCGGAGCCGCCGGTCTGCAAGGTCATGGACTACGGTAAGTTCAAGTACCAGCAGGCCATGAAGGCCAAGGCCGCTCGTAAGAACCAGTCTAAGGTCGAGGTCAAGGAAATGAAGTTCCGACCCAAGATCGACGTTGGCGATTACGAGACCAAGAAGGGCCACGTTCTGCGTTTCCTCAAGAAGGGCGCACGCGTTAAGATCACCATCATGTTCCGCGGCCGTGAGATGGCTCACCCGGAGCAGGGTCTTAACGTTCTCGAGCGTCTCGCCGAGGATCTCAAGCCTTACGCTACGGTCGAGTCCAAGCCTAAGATGGAAGGCCGTAACATGCTTATGCTGCTCGCCCCGATTAAGGGCGCCTTCGATGAGGATAAAGCGGCAAGCGATACCAAGTAACTAGTGTTCTGTAACCGATTAAGGAGTATTTCATGCCTAAGATGAAGTCCCACAGCGGCACCAAGAAGCGTTTCCGCAAGACTGGTACCGGCAAGCTTATGCGCGCCAAGGCTTTCAAGAGCCACATCCTGAGCAAGAAGTCCACCAAGCGTAAGCGTGGCTTCCGTCAGGAGACCGAGATCGCCGCTGCCGACCGCAAGGTCATCAAGTCGCGTCTCGCCTAAGTTCGCGTTCCCGTTTTTCGTTTTACCGTCTAGGAGTTGATAGAACATGGCACGTATTAAGCGCGCTGTTGCCGCCAAGAAGAAGCGCCGTACCGTTATGCACCGTGCGAAGGGTTACTACGGTGCCGCTTCGCGTACTTACAAGCATGCTAAAGAGCAGGTCCAGCACTCCCTGCAGTATCAGTATCGTGATCGCCGCAACAAGAAGCGCGAGATCCGCTCTCTCTGGATCACCCGCATCAACGCTGCTGCTCGCCTGAACGACATCTCTTACTCTCAGTTCATGCACGGCCTGAAGGTTGCCGGCATCGAGCTCGACCGTAAGGTCCTGGCTCAGATGGCTTACGAGGACATCGAGTCCTTCAACGAGCTGGCTGCCATTGCCAAGAAGGCTCTCGAGGCCTAATAGATTCTGTTGAATCGCTAGGGGAGTGTCGCACTGTGCGCGGCACTCCCTCTTTTTATCTAGAGCGCTGGTTTATATAGCAAAAGCGCGGGTAGATAGACACTTACAGGTGACCGATCTTTATATATCTCTTAACCGAAGGGTCATCATCTGATACGCGCAGTATTTCTGCACCAGCCTTTCTATTACTTATATAGGAAGCGATAAGTTGTGTAGGACTTGTGAAGAGTGGAATTGACGTCCCACATCGCTTCGCGGTCTGGCAATATATCTCCTTGCCGCGCGGCCCGGTCGGACCGGATCAGCCGCTAAGCGTGCACCTTGAGAACCGGATACTGCGAGGATGGACACACCAGATGTGTCGCATCCGGGCAGACATCGAACCATTTGAAATGGTCTAACTTGGATTTGT